>CAKPRA010000009.1 GCA_934180065.1 uncultured Clostridia bacterium
CTCTACAACTCTCACACTACTTTGTATGGGCGACCAGCAAGTCACGCATTTTTAATATATATATTCACATGTCCGGCTTATTAAAAACATAATAAAAAGACCGTGTAAAATATATTATATAAAAAATTTCATGTCTTGTTGATCGCCCGTACAAAGTAGAGTGAAAATGGTAAAACCCTCGTTCTGATTATGAAAAATTAAAATATTAACAAAGAATCCGTGTAAAATATATTATATAAAAAATTTCATGTCTTGCTGGTCGCCCATACAAAGTAGTGTGAGAGTTGTAGAGCCCTCGTTTTAGTTTTGTGATATTAAGATATTATCTAAAAGCTCCCAAACTGCGCGACATTGCATTTTTTATATAATATATTGTACACTAGTGATTTGTTGTTTAAAATTTTGTAATAGATATATTTTTTTTACATATTCTAGAGTATAGATTAGTTTTAGGAGGGTATTTTGGAAGAAAAGAACTTTGAAGAATATGTTGAAAATTTAAAATTAAAAATGGATATGAAAAAAGATGTAATCTTTTTCTGTATTGGAACCGATAGGGTTATTGGCGATTGTTTAGGTCCGATTACTGGTAGTTTTCTAAAGAATATGTATGATAATGAAAAGGTTTTTGGTGATCTTGAAAATAACTTGACTTATGAAAATATTTTAAAAAAGATTGATGAAATTAACTTGAAATTTGAAGATCCTTATATTGTAGCTATAGATGCAGCATTATCTTCAGAAGATAATATTGGTAAAATTTTTGTTGATGAAGAAGGAATAAATTTTGGTAAAGGTTTGGATAAAAATATAAATTGTATTGGAGATATAGGTATTAAAGTTGTTGTGGGTAAAGATTATAATGATAATGAGTTGAATTTCAAAACCTTGCAAAATATGTCTTTAAGTAGAATTATTAAATTATCTAAAAAAACTTTTGATGGAATTGATATTATTTTGAATAAATAATGAAAAATTGGAAAAAATATCTATGTATTATTTTTTTAGGAGGTATGTAGATATGGAAAAGATGAGAAATATGATAAGAATCAAGGATGTTCCATCTAATACTATTGAAGAAGCTATTATAATTTTAAAGGAAAATAAAAAGGTAAAAAAATATGAATGCTCTAATAAATTTAAAAATATTGATTCAAAAGATAAGGATAATAAAAATTACGTTATAAAAGAAGCTGAACTTATTATTTCTGATTATTTAAAAAATTCGGATCCAGAATCAAATAAGAAACTATCAAAAAAGGTTAAAGTTTTTAAAGCATTAAGTGGAATTTTATTTTTATTATTAATTGTAAGTATTATATTTTAAAAATTAACATATATATTAATAGTGAGATACTTTTAGATAAAGGATGGCTATTAATATGGAAAGATTGATTAGTGATGAGGAACGTATAAGAAGAGCTGAGGATGTACTTGAGAGAAGAAGGAATACTGATTTGAGAATTTCAAGTGAAAGTTTTGTTAAAGAAAAATCGGATTCTAAAGTGAAAAAGATGTTGATTCAGTTATTAGTTTGCATAATTATATATTGTGTTATCTTTTACGTTAGAAATGCAGAAAATGAAAATTTTAAAGTTTTTACTGATAAAATTGTATCTGTTTTAGAATATGATGTTGATTTTAAGAAAGTATATGATGACATGTGTAGTAATTTTGAAAAAATAAATACTTTCTTTAATAATTCAAATAGTAATGATCAACCAAATATAGAAAATAATAATGAAGTAAATACTGATGAGAATAATAGTTTGACAGATGAGCAGAAGAACGAGGCTGGTTTGGATAATCAAAGTGAAAATCAGGAAAATATTAATCAGGTAGATGAAAATTTGGGAATTGGTGGGGCTAATGATGATGTTTTTCAGGAAGAGGTTAGTAATGTTGAAAAAGTTGAGAAAGATGAAGAATACGTAAAAAGCAATTATAATTTTATTAAACCAATTGATAATTATAAAGTGACATCTGAATTTGGGATGAGAGATTCTAATGAAATTGTATCTGCTAATCATAAGGGCATTGATTTAGGTGCAGTTAGTGGAACAAATATAAATGCATCTTTGGAAGGTGAAGTTATAGAGGCTTCTAGTATTGGCGATTTTGGAAAACATTTGAAGATTAAAACTGATGATATTGTTATTACATATGCACATTGTAGTGAATTGTGTGTGAAAAAAGGAGATAAAGTTTTACAAGGGCAAAAAATTGCAGAGGTTGGCTCTACTGGAAAAGCAACTGGACCTCATTTGCATTTTGAGATTAGAATTAATTCTAATGCTGTTAATCCTAGATCAATTATGGATTTTTAGTTTTAATGATTTTTTGTTAGTGTTTGTACATTGATTATTAATGTCCATTTTTGTTTTGATTTACAGTACAATTTAAAAACGTTAATTATAAGGAGCAAAGATAATGATATGCAAATAAAATTGGATATGAAAATATTAATTTTTATATTAATATTTTTTTTTACTAATCAAATAAATGTTTATTTATTATTAATGATATTTGCATTTTTTCATGAATTAACTCATTTAATTATTGGATTATGCGTGGGGTTTAGGCCGAGTCTATTTGAAATTAAACCAATAGGCTTTTCAGTATCTTTTTATAATAAAGCTAGTGATTATAATGTTAAGATTAAAAAGGGAAATTTAATTGAGCTAAAAAAGATTGTTGTATATTGCGCAGGACCGCTTTTTAATCTTATTACTGCAATTTTTTTATATGTTGTAAATTCTAAAATTGAATATGTGTACATAAATTTAATTATTTTTATTTTTAATATTATACCTATTTATCCTTTAGATGGAGGAAGAATATTAAAATCATTAATATATATTTGGTGTCGGACTAAAGCAATCTTATATTGTAATTGAGAAGATATCATCTATATGTATTATAATGCTTTTATTTATATCAAGTATAGCTATTATAAAAATCCAAAATTTTGGTTTTTTAATTATGGTTTTATATTTAGTTTGTATAAAATATAGAGAAACTAAATATATTGAGCAAAAATTATATTTGTATGATATTTTAGATACAAATATAAAATAATTTGTCGAGTAATTTTAATTGACTTTTTATGGAATGATTAATATAATTATTCCATAAAACTAGAGATAAAGGAGGACCTATATATGGCTAATGAAGTCAATGAGCAAGAAGTAAAAGAGATGATTGATGGACTTATCGAAAGAGCTAAAAAGGCATCAAAGGAGTATTTAAAACTTAACCAAGATCAAGTTAATAATATTATTAAAGCAATGTCTATGGCTCGGTTTGGAACATCACATGGAACTTGCAAAGCTTGCTGTTGAAGAAACTAAAAGGGGAATTTATGAGGATAAGATAACAAAAAATATGTTTGCAACAGAATATATTTACCATAGTATTAAATATGATAAAACAGTAGGTGTTATTAATGAAAATGAAGAAGAGGGTTATGTTGAAATTGCTGAACCTATAGGAATAATTGCGGGTGTTACACCTGTTACAAATCCAACAGCAACAACAATGTTTAAATCAATTATTTCAGCGAAAACAAGAAATGTAATCATATTTGGTTTTCATCCATCAGCACAAAAATGTAGTGTTGCAGCTGCTACAATAGTAAGAGATGCAGCAATTAAAGCTGGAGCTCCTAAAGATTGTATATTATGGATTGATAAACCTTCTGTACTTGCAACAAATATGCTTATGCATCATCCTGATGTTAATTTAATTTTGGCTACAGGTGGTACTGGAATGGTAAAAGCTGCGTATTCATCAGGAAAACCAGCTTTAGGAGTTGGCCCTGGAAATGTACCTTGTTATATTGATAAAACTGCAAAATTGAAAACATCAGTAAATGATTTGGTATTATCAAAATCTTTTGATAATGGTATGATTTGTGCATCTGAGCAATCTGTTATTATTGATAAAACTATTCAAAAAGAATTTGAAAATCTAATGAAAGATGCTGGTTGTTATTTTGCAAATGAAGATGAAACTAAGAAATTGAGAAATGGAATGTTTGTTAAAGAAAAAGGAGAAACATTAGATTCTACAATTCCGGGGCAAAGCCCATATAATATTGCTAAGAAATGTGGTTTTGAAATTCCAGAAGATACTAAAGTATTAGTTGTTAAAGAAACTGGCGTTGGTGAAAAACATCCATTTTCAAGAGAAAAATTAAGTCCTGTTCTTGCTTATTATGTAGTTAATAATGATGATGAAGGAATAAAACTTTGTGAGAAATTATTGGAGTTTGGTGGACTTGGGCATTCAGCTGTAATACATTCTGAAAATAGAGAAACTATTCAAAAATTTTCTGAAGTAGTTAAAGCAGGAAGAATTATAGTAAATTCACCATCAACACATGGTGCAATTGGAGATATTTATAATACAAATTTACCATCATTAACACTTGGTTGTGGTACTTTTGGAGGTAATTCTACAACAGCAAATGTATCATCAGTTAATTTAATAAATGTAAAAAGAGTTGCAAAAAGGAGGGTTAATATGCAATGGTTTAAAGTTCCAGAAAAAATTTATTTTGAAGCTGGATCAATTGCATATCTAAAGAAGATGCCAGATATTTCAAAAGCATTTATAGTGGCTGACCCTGGTATGGTTAAATTAGGATATGTAGATAAAGTTTTATATCATTTAAGAAATAGAAAAGAATATGTTCATTCTGAAATATTTTCAGATGTTGAGTCAGATCCATCATTTGATACAATAAAAAAAGGTGTAGAAATGATGAATTCTTATGAACCAGATGTTATTATTGCAATAGGTGGAGGTAGTGCGATTGATGCTGCTAAAGGTATGTGGTTATTTTATGAACATCCAGAAGCAGATCCTGAAGGTTTAAAGCTTAAGTTTATGGATATTCGTAAACGTACTTATAAATTCCCTAAATTAGGTAAAAAAGCTAAGATGGTTTGTATTCCAACAACATCAGGAACAGGTTCTGAAGTTACTTCTTTTGCTGTTATTACTGATAAAAAGTTGAACAAAAAATATCCTTTGGCTGATTATGAATTAACACCAGATATTGCTATTGTTGATCCTGATTTGGTTATGACTTTACCAAAAAGCATTACTGCAGATACAGGTATGGATGTTCTAACACATGCTTTGGAAGCATATGTTTCAAATATGGCGTCTGATTATACTGATGGATTAGCCGAAAAAGCTGCTGAGTTAGTTTTTAAGAATTTAAGAGATGCCTATAATGATGGTTCAAATCAATATGCAAGAGAAAAAATGCATAATGCAAGTTGTATAGCAGGTATGGCCTTTTCAAATGCCTTTTTAGGTGTTAATCATTCAATAGCTCATAAATTAGGTGGGGAATTCCATATTCCTCATGGTAGAGCAAATGCAATTATATTGCCATTTGTAATAAGATATAATGCCACAAAACCAACAAAATTTGTGTCATTCCCAAAATATGAATATTTTATTGCAAATCAAAAATATGCAGAAATTGCTAGACGTATTGGCTTAAAAGCAAAAAATACTGAAGAAGGTGTTGAGTCTTTAATAAAAGCTGTTAAGGAACTTAATAAAGATTTGGGAATTCCTAAGACTTTGAAAGAAGCTGGAATTGATGAACAAGAATTTTTAAGCAAAGTAGATAAGTTAGCTGATATGGCATTTGAAGATCAATGTACAAATGCAAATCCAAGAGTTCCACTTGTAAGCGAAATAAAAGAAATTATGCTTGAGGCATATTATGGAGAAAGAGAATAATATATTAAATATATAAAAATCTAATTTGAATAATAAGAATTTTATGTAAAAAGAAGTCGGATGATTTATTAAATTATTTTGACTTCTTTTTATATGATGATTAATATTGAAAAGCTATTAATGTCTGTATATTATTGACATTTTTATGTGTATTTTTGTATAATTATAGTATAGTTTGTTAAAGGAGCTTTTGGGGATGAAGATGTTATACTATAATAGAAAATTAAATGAAAAAGATGTTAAAGAAATAAACGAGATAGGATCAGTTTTAATAGATTTAGAAACAACTTTAAATCAAGATCCAGATATAATTTCCAAAATAAATAAAGAATGTTTTATAAAAGTTTTTCCTAAAAATTTTTCTAGACATAATAATGTTATGAAAAAGGCATATATGACATATACACCTGAAAATTTTTCTGAAATTTTACGCTTTTTTAAAAAAATTGATGAGAACATTAGTTATAAATGGTCTGATTTAGAAAAAGCTGTTTATATTTATACTGAAATACAAAAACTTCCTAAAACTACTCAAGAAAAATTTGTTGGAGTTTATGATTTATCACCAATTATTACTAAAAATGCTAATTCTCAAAGTTTAGCAACAATTTATTGTGAAGCTTTGTCAAGGCAGAATATTCCTTGTAGATATATGTTTAATGATGAATATGAGGCATGGAATGAAATTAAAATTGGAAACAAATACTATCCTGTAGATCTTAAAAAAGATGTTGATAAATATATTGAATTAAATAGTATAGAGCATAAAAGAAATGAAGAATATAAACCGGTAGATTCTGTTCTAGATAATTTCGCATCAAATAAAGAATTTTATGAAGAAAAAAGTCATGTTCCTTGCAAACAAGCGGAGCTTTTATCAAGAGAAGATATGAAGTCAGTTAGGGCACTGGAAAAAGATGAGATAATAACAGCTTTAAATAAGGCTAGAGCAAATGTTGAAAGAAAAGATAAAGATTTTATTCCAAAAGAGATTGAAAGAAAAGATATAAAATTAAAAAGTAAAGAGCTTTCTTCAATATTTGAGAATAATGAAATTACAAAGGAAAAATATAATGGACAAAGCAGTATTTCAATTGAAATTACTGATAATAATCACTCTGATTTGATTAGTGACTTAGATAATATTGGTAAATATTATCCAGAAATATTGAATCATGTTGAATTGAAAAATAATACAAAAAATCACATTTCTTTTCAAAAAATAATTGATAAAATATATGATGTTAAAACCGATAATGAATTTATTGGAAATAATGATTCTAATATTAAAATTGCTACAACAAATCCTGAAGATTTTGATTTGGATTTTTCTAAAGCACCGAAAATAATTGAAAATCAGAAGATGCAAGGTGACGGAAAAGCCAGATATCAGGGAATTGAGTTTGTAAATTTAGATTCTAGTAAACCAATGAAGTTACCTAACTTTTCACATGATTTTTCTGAAAATATTAGTAGAATTACTTTTGAAAATATTAGTTTTGATGGAGTTACGGTTAATAGAATTGTTAATAGAGATGGATTGAAGAGAATTGATATAAATGGTACTGGAACTCAAAATATAAATGCCATTACAGGAATTGTTAAAGCACATCAGATAGGAATAAATAAAATTTCAGATAGAGAATATAATGAGTTTATAAGTAATGTATATAAAAAATGTACTGTACTTGATACGATAGAAATTGAAAATCAAAAATTGCAGAATAGACCAATTTTCAAATCTTTGGCTAAAAATCCTAATGTGTCATTTGTTAGTGTTAAAAATTCTAAGGTTAATAATCTTGATGGATTAGAGGACTTTAATGGAAGAATTGCACAATGTTATTTATCTGGAAATGATTTGCAAATAAGTGATTTAGAAAGAATGTATAATTTTAAAATGACTAATCCATATTTACAGTTTGAATTATTGAATAATACAGGCATAATGAAGGAAATATCTAAGATGCCACAAATTTCGACTGATTCACAAAAAATACTAGCAGATTATTATTCTAAATCTGGAGAAATACCAATGTATTTAAATAAAAAGAATTGTATGAATATTTTTTCAGTTGGATTTTTTGATAATGTTCCATATTATGCAAAAGATGCAGAAATTGTTAGGTCAAGATTGAAAGCAAAGTCAAATCCAATGATGGTAAAAGATAATTTTGAAATAGATTATTTGAATTTTAATAGTGTACATATGGAAAATGGTACTATGTTATTTACAATTTCACAGATTGAACATTTACTTAATTCTGGGAAAATTATTCCACAAAATGTTAGAGTTAAGATTGATAATGCATCACAACTTGATAATACCAAATTAGAAGATTTGCAAAACAGAATGAATTCAAAAGGAATGAATATTACAGGGGTACAAATAATTGATAAAGATTCAAATAATAATCGTAATCAAATTTCACCATATACTGTTGATGAGTATAAATATGTTAGAAAAATGCTTGAAAGAATTACTGAGGGGATTAATAATAAGGAACCGGATATTGATAAGTTTACAACAATTTATATGAGAATTGCTGAATCTATACCATATGACTATAAAGCAATTATACAACCTGATATGAAGGTTGCAGGCGGAATTTATTGGGCTAAGCATGTAAACAGTTCAAGAAATATGTATGCAGGATTAAAAGAAGGTACATGTGTGTGCTCTGGTTATGCAGATATTCTAAAAAATGCTCTATCTCTAGTAGGGATTGAATCTAGGAATAATAGTGGACTTTGTAGAAAAGGTAATCCAAGTACAGGTCATGCATGGAATCAAGTTAAAATTAATGGAAAATGGTATTATACAGACTTAACATGGGATGAAAAAAAATCAACATCAAATCCTAAAAATAGAGATTATAAGTATATGCTTTTAGGAAAAGATGAGTTTATAAATCATGGTCATGAAGAAAATTCTACAAAGATAATTGAAAATGTTGAAAAGAACGAATTCTCTAGAAGAGAGCTTAAAGCTGCAATAAAAAGAAATGAATTTAGAAGTTTTGATATAACTATACCGGATATTGTTATTGAAAAAGATCCATCGTTTAAGTTGGAAATGGATGATGCAAAGATTAAAAATGAATATAAACGTAGAAAAGATGATATGCTTGCAAAATATTATGGAAATAAAGATTATCAAAACGAATATGAACTTAGATCTAGTAGATTCAGGTCAAGAGAAAAAAATGTGACAGTTGGAGGTATCACATATACAACAATTGAAGATTATCCAGAAAGAAAAGAAGATGAGGAATTTTTATTATTAGATGGATATAAGGATTCAATAGAAAGAGCAACAAAATATGAAAGTGGTGATAAATCTGTATATGCAAGTAGTAGTAATCCAAGTTTGGAATATGCTAAAGATAAAGAATATGTTGAAACAAGAAATAATACATTTAATCAACATGAAAGTACAGATAAAGATTTAGCCACGCTTGGTAAATATGGAGAGCACATCCCATATATTTCAAAACAGGATGGAATAATGAGAAATGTTGGAAGAGGAATTTTGAATACTGGTATTTTTATAAGAAATCTAGCAGTTCCTGTGTATAGAGCATGTGGAAAATATATTGGACAGCCTATTCATAGATTTATTACTAAAAATTCAGATGCATCACCATATAGAAATAATATATATCATAGAATGGTTGCAAGAAGAGATTACTTCCAAGCAAACGTTAATCAACGTGATGAACAAGAAACAGCAAATTTGAAAGCATTAGCACCTGATCCATCTACTGTTAAAACAGTTTCGCATCCTATTAGAAATGCATTAGAAAGCAGATTTAGGGCATTATTTAATGTTCAAGAAGGAAATAAAGCAGTTTTAAGTGCAGGACTTTCTGATATTAAAAAAAATATTATGGAGCAAGAAGGTCAGAAAGCAATGGTTTCATCTTTGAATGATTATATTAATGATATAAATTCTCAAATATCAAGCCTTAGAGATTCTATTAATAGTTATCCTAAAGCTAAAAATATAAGTATTGCAAAAGCAGAATTGAATAAGAAAATTTTATTGCTAAAATCTGCACAAGATAAATTGGATATTGCTAAAAAACAAGATACAATTTTTTCTGAACAAACAGATGCAATTGATGCTAAACAACATAGTATTGCAAGTAAAGAAGTTAATACTATGAGAGTAACAGCTATTAAGGGAATTGCCAAAGGTGCAGCTATTAAGTTCTTTGGTCCTAAAATTAAAGACTTTATATTGGAACATACCAAGATTAAACAATCTGTTGAAGTGAATGGAACAGATATTCAACCATCTAAAAAATGGGTAGATACAACATATAAAACAGAAGTACAAGATGTATATGACGATGTTGTTAATAAATCTAAATCTATTAAAGATTTGATGTCATCAAATAAGGGAAATAATGTAACTGGCTTTTATTCTGTATATGGTGGTGAAAAAGGAGCATCTCTATATGAACTTACTGGCGATGAAAAAATTACAGGTATCTTCCAATCAATAGGAAAAGGTGGAAAGGGATTATCTGATACAGTTGGATTACAAGCCCCAACATTAACAGATGGAACATTTGCAAAAGAATTGTTGAATCAGTCAGGTCTTTTGAATCAAGATATATCTATTGATAAATTACTTTCAACCTTAAGTAGTAATAAAGTAGATTTGAGTGCAATGAAAGATTTATATGTATCTGTTGATGATAGATGTTGGGTAAAATTGTCTGATTTATTACCTGGAATAACAGAAAAAGTTAAAGTTGATGAGATTGTTAATACTGTTGTAGATAAAGCAGGACATTATGAAACAATACAAAATGTTGTTAATACAACAAATACAGTTTCAAAAGTTGTTAATAATTCGGCAGTAGAAAAAGGAGTTAATATGACTAAGGATGTATTAAAAGGTTTAATTGGAGTTGATAGTATTATTGATTTAGGTGAGAATCTAAGAAATACAAAGTCTAAAGTTAAAGGAAAGAAAAATAAAGACTATAATTTTTCAGATGAAGAAACTCAAGATTTACCTACATCAAAAAGGGACTATGATAATGAAAGATAGATTTAATTATTAATATTACAGTTAGGAGGTGGAAACATTGATTGCAGAAATAATTATGAATAGCTCTGTCAAAAATCTAGATAGAACTTTTGATTATAATATTCCTAGTGAGATGGAAGATAAAATACATATAGGTAGTAGGGTATTAGTTAAATTTGGCAATATAAAAGAGCTTAAAGAAGGATTTGTTGTAAATATTAAAGAAAAATCAGAATTTAAAGTCAAAGATATTTCAAAAGTCGAAGAAAAAGATTTTATTGATGAACCTAAAGTTAAATTGGCTGAATGGATGGCTAAGAGATATTTCTGTAATGTTTCTGAGTGTATAAAATTAATGCTTCCACCGGGAACTGGAACTAATAATTTGGAAAATAGAGCAAAAGAAAAAACAGTACGTTTTATTAGGTTAAAAAAAGATAGTAATGAAATTGAATTTGATATTTCTGAAAAGAAAATTAAATCTGATAAGCAAATAAGAGCTTTAAGAATGCTTTCTAAAATTGGTGAAATTCCATCTAAAGAGCTTGAAAATTTAGCTGAAATTTCATCTGCTATTTTAAAAACACTTGAAAAAAATGGATATATTGAATTTTTTGATAATACTGTTGAGAGAAATCCTTTTATTCATAAAGTAGTTAATGAAACCAAGAATCTTCAATTGACAGATGAGCAAAAAAAAGCATATATAGCTGTTGAAGATGCTATTGATGATATGATGAATTCAGAGTTTTTACTTTTTGGAATAACTGGGTCTGGAAAAACAGAAGTATATATTCAATTAATTGAGAAAGTGCTTAATATTGGTAAAACAAGTATTATGCTTGTACCAGAGATTTCATTAACACCTCAAACCGTAGATAGATTTATTGCTAGATTTGGAGCAGAAAAAGTCGCTGTATTGCATAGTAAATTATCTGTTGGGGAAAGATATGATCAATGGTATAAAATAAAAAATGGAGAAGCTAAAATTGTGATAGGGGCAAGATCTGCAATGTTTGCTCCTATTAATGATTTAGGTTTAGTTATAATTGATGAAGAGCATGATGGGTCATATAAATCTGAATCATCACCAAGATATAATGTCAAAGATGTTGCAAGATATTTAGCAAAAGAATATAGTATTCCTATTGTTTTTGGTAGTGCTACCCCAGATATGGATAGCTTTTATAAAGCATCTAAAGGTGATATTGAGCTATTAGAGCTTACCAAAAGAGCAAATAATGCAAGTCTTCCAATTGTAAACATTGTTGACATGAGAGCTGAATTAGCTAATGGGAATAGGTCTTCAATTAGTATGAAGCTATATGAATTAATAAAAAAGAATATTCAAAACCAAAAGCAAACTATATTGTTTTTAAATAGAAGAGGATATTCAACTTTTATAATGTGTAGAGATTGTGGTTATGTGGCAAAATGTAAAAACTGTAATATTGCTCTAACATATCATAGTAAAGAAAATAAGTTAAGATGCCATTATTGCGGATATGAAACAAATCCATATAATACATGTCCTGATTGTAAAAGTAAAAATATTAAGTATTCCGGAAGCGGTACGCAAAAATTGGAAGAAGAAATTAATAAAATTTTTCCTCAGGCAAAAACTATAAGAATGGATGTTGATACTGTTACAAAAAAGAATTCACATGAAGATATTTTAAATAGATTCAAAAATGAAAATATAGATATTTTGATAGGTACGCAAATGGTTGTAAAAGGACATCATTTTCCAAACGTAACTTTAGTCGGGGTAATATTTGCAGATGGAAGTCTAAACATAGATGATTATAGAGCAAATGAGAGAACTTTTCAGATATTAACTCAAGTTGCTGGCAGAGCAGGAAGAGAAAAAGATGTAAGTGGAAATGTAATTATACAAACATATAATCCAGATAATTTAGCAATAGAATATTCCAAAAAACAAGATTATAAATTATTCTATAATACTGAGATTATGATAAGGAAACAATTGAAATATCCACCTTTTTGTGATATAATATTAATCGGATTTAGTTCGGAAAATGAAAATTGTGTTGTAGAGTCTGCAAAATTTATGTATAAAATATTGAAAAATAAAATTATAAATGAGAAATTAAAGATAATTTTATATAAGCCTGTACCAGCTCCAATAGATAAAATAAAAAACAAAGTTAGATGGAGAATAATAATAAAATGTAAGTTTGATGATGAAATAATACAATCAATTAATAAAGCTTTAAAAGAATTGGAAAGCATAAATTTGAAAAATGTAAAAACAACAATAGATGTAAATCCAACAAATATGATGTAACTTTATTAAGGTGAGTGTACAAAAATGTGGACAAAGTTTTAAACAGAGCAAATGTTAGTAATGTCCGCTTTTGTTTTGAAACATTTTAAGGATTGTTGAAAAGGGGGATATAAATGGCAATAAGAAATGTAAGATTAGAAGATGATGAAATTCTTAGAAAAAAAACTAGAAAAGTTGAAAATATTGATGATAAAATTAGAGAGCTTGTTGACGATATGATTGAAACTATGCATTCTCAAGACGGAGTTGGCTTAGCAGCACCACAAGTAGGGGTGTTAAAAAGAGTGGTCGTAATAGATTTGTATGATGACAAAGGTCCATATGTTTTAATTAACCCAGAAATAATTAAAGAAAAAGGTGAACAAGAAGTTGATGAAGGTTGTTTGAGTTTTCCAAATAAATTTGCTAAAGTTGTTCGCCCTGCAGAGGTAACAGTAAAAGCTCTTGACAGAGATGGAAAAGAATATAAATTAAAAGGAAAAGGCTTATTAGCTCAAGCTATTTCACATGAGCTTGACCATTTAGAAGGAATATTGTTTGTTGATAAAATGGTTCCTGGAACTTTGGAAGTAATTCCACCTCAAAAATAATTTTATAAGGAGTGTTTAATTTGAGAATTTTATTTATGGGAACACCAGATTTTGCACAAGAATCACTAAAAAGTATATATGAAACTGATAATGAGATAATAGCGGTTGTTACAAATCCAGATAAACCAAAAGGTAGAGGAATGAAGATGGTTGCTTCTCCTGTTAAAGAATTTGCGTTAGAAAAAAATATAAAAATATATCAACCAGAAAAAGTTAAAAAAAATGAGGAGTTTATTAAAGAGCTAAAGCAATTAAATCCAGATTTGATTGCAGTAGTGGCATATGGTAAAATTCTTCCACAAGAAATTTTGGATATTCCAAAATTTGGTTGTATAAATGTTCATGGCTCTTTGCTACCAAAATACAGAGGTGCTGCACCAATTCAATGGGCAGTATTAAATGGTGATAAAGTAACAGGTGTTACAACAATGTTTATGGGTGCTGGAATGGATACTGGTGATATGATTTTAAAAAAAGAAGTTGAAATTGGAGATAATGAAACAACAGGTGAGCTTTGGGATAGGCTTTCAAAAATTGGAGGAGAGCTTCTTGTGGAAACAATTGAAAAAATTAAAAATGGAACAGCACCTAGAGTTAAGCAGGGTGATGATTTTTCGTTTGCTCCAATGCTAAATAAAGAAATGGCAAAAATAGATTGGGAAAATAAAACGGCACAAGAGATTAAAAATCTTGTTAGAGGCCTAAATCCAATAATGGGGGCTTATTCGTTTTATGAAGGAAAGAAAATTAAATTTTGGAAAGTGGAAACATATTCTGATTCTCAGATAATTGAGATGTTTCCAGATTTAAAAGAATATGAAGAGCGATTTATGGATTTACCAGAAGGTACAATTTTATTTTCTGATTGTAAAACTGGTTTGTATATTAAATCTAGAGAGGGAAATATTAAGGTCTTAGAAATTCAAGGAGAAAATGCGAAAAGAATGTCTGCTGAGGATTTCTTAAGAGGAAATTCATTAATAGCAGGTTTAGCTTTTGAATAAAATCTATTTCTTACGTATTTTATAAGCCGGATATGTAAACATATATTAAAAATGTGTTTCTTATGTATTTTATAGGCAGGATATGTAAATATATATTAAAAGTGTGTTTCTTATGTATTTCATAAGCCGGATATGTAAATATATATATTAAAAATACGTTCCTTGCTGGTCGCCTGTGCATAGTAGTGTGAGAGGGGTAGTGCCCTTGTTGGAATTTTGTGGCATTATAATGGTAACTAAAAGCTCCCAAGCTGCGCGTCACTTTTTTTAATATATATATTCACATATCCTACTCTACTAAATTGAATAGTAATTAATAAACAAAGGAGCTTTTTTAGCTCTTTTTTTGTTTTCTATTGTTATTTAAGTATTTTGCATATATAATGTAGAAAATTGAAAAATAATGAGGAGGTTACTTATGGAGGATATTGAGATTGCTAAAAAGGCAAATATTAAAAATATAAATGAAATTGCAAATAAAATTGATATTAGTGAGGAATATTTAGAGCAATATGGAAAATATAAAGCTAAAATAGATTTAAAAATAAATGAAGATTTAAAAGGTAAAAAAAATGGAAAGCTAATTTTAGTTACTGCTATAAATCCAACACCTTTGGGAGAAGGAAAAACAACAGTTAGTATAGGTATTTCTGATGCATTAAATAAAATTGGTAAAAAAGCTATTGGTGTTTTAAGAGAGCCTTCGTTAGGCCCGGTTTTTGGTGTTAAGGGCGGAGCTACAGGTGGAGGATATTCTCAAGTTGTTCCAATGGAAGATATAAACTTACATTTTACAGGTGATATTCATGCTATTACTTCAGCTAATAATTTATTATCTGCTATGATTGATAATCATATATATCATGGAAATGAATTAAAAATTAAAACTGTGACATGGAAAAGATGTATGGATTTAAATGATAGACAATTAAGAAAAATAGATACTGGTTTATCTGGCGAGAAAAAAATTAAAGAGCGAATTGATGGATTTGATATTTCTGTAGCTTCAGAGATCATGGCGATTGTTTGTTTATCAAAAGATTTAGAAGATTTGAAATCAAGAATATCTAAAATTATTATTGGTTATAATGAAAATGGTGATAAAGTAACTGCAAAAGATTTAAATGCACAAGGTGCGATGACAGTTTTATTAAAAGATGCAATTAAACCTAATTTAGTTCAGACTTTGGAAAATAATCCTGTTTTAATACATGGTGGACCTTTTGCTAATATTGCTCATGGTTGTAATAGTATAATTGCAACAAAATTAGGTTTGAAATTAGGTGAATATGTTGTAACAGAAGCTGGATTTGGTGCAGATCTTGGTGCAGAAAAATTTTTGGATATAAAAACTAGAGCTGCAGGTGTTAAGCCAAATGTAGTAGTATGTGTGGCAACTATTAAAGCTTTGAAATATCATGGAGGTATGGATATAACCGAAATTTCAAATGAAGGAATTGAATATTTAAAAAGAGGAACTAAAAATTTATTAAAACATATAGATAATATTAGAAATGTATATGGAATAAATGCAATAGTTGCAATTAATAGATTTAATATAGATACTGATAAAGAAATAGAAACTTTAAAACATATTTTAGAAGAGCAAAACATTGAGATGAGTTTGACCGAATGTTGGGGAAAGGGAAGTGATGGAGCTGTTGATTTAGCAAATAAGATTGTTAAATTATCAGATAATGAAAATATTGTAAAATACCCATATGATTTAGAAGATGGATTTAAAGATAAAATTGAAAAAATTGCTAAGAAAATATATGGTGCTGAAGGTGTAAAATATACTGATTTAGCTGAGGAAAAAATTAAGAAATTTGAAGAGATGGGATATAAAAATATACCTGTTTGTATTTCAAAAACTCAATATTCTTTATCAGATGATGCTAAAAATTTATTGTGTGAAGATAAATTTGATATAACTGTAAGAGATGTGGAAATTAAAGCTGGAGCTGGATTCTTGGTAGTATTCACAGGAAATGTTATAACAATGCCTGGTTTACCAAAAGTACCTTCTGCAGAAAAAATCGATATTGATAATAATGGTAATATTGTTGGAATATTTTAGAATATGAATAAATTACTTCATTTAGAGGATAATATTAAAATAAGATTAATATAAATTCTTATTTTGAATTATGTAGAAAATGGAGTGATTTTATGAAAAAAAGTAATAAGAAAAAAATATTATTAATTGTAATAACTTTATTAATAATTTTAAGTATAAATTTTGTTATTTTAATAAAAGAGAGTATTGCATTATCTAAATATGGATCTTCTGGTAGTGAGGTTACTAATATACAAACAAAATTAAAAAGATGGGGATATTATTCAGGGTCAATTGATGGAATTTTTGGGTCACAAACTTTAAATGCTGTGAAAAAATTTCAAAGTAAAAATGGCTTGACAGTTGATGGAATTGCAGGTGAAAGAACTTTAAAAGCAATGGGAATAATGACATCATCTAATTCCTCATCAACAAGTGCTAGCTCTTCAGATTTAAATTTACTTTCTAGAATTGTATACGCTGAAGCAAGAGGAGAGCCATATAAAGGTCAAGTGGCAATTGCTGCAGTTGTTTTAAATAGAGTAAAAAATAAGTCTTTTCCAAATACAGTAGCTGGTGTTATTTATCAATCAGGTGCTTTTACTGCTGTTTCAGATGGTCAGATAAATTTAACTCCTGATCAAACTGCAAGAAAAGCTGCTCAAGATGCCCTAAATGGATGGGATCCAACATATGGTTCAATATATTATTTTAATCCTAATACTGCGACAAGTGGTTGGATGTGGTCTAGACCATATGTTATTACTATTGGAAAGCACAGATTTTGTAAGTAAAATTTTAATGTAAAATTGTTACTTTGGAATGTATGTAATGTTTTTAATAAGCCGGAAAAGTGAATATATATATTAAAAATGCGTGACTTGCTGGTCGCCCATACAAAGTAGTGTGAGGATTGTAGTGCCCACATTTAGGTTTGGTGATATTAAAATTTTTACTAAAAGCTCCCAAACTGCACGTTAGTTATTTGAATGAAATGTTTTTAATAAGCCGGAAAAGTGAATATATATATTAAAAATACGTTCCTTGCTGGTCGCCCGAACAGAGTTGTGTGAGAATTGTAGTGCCCACATTTAGGTTGGGTGATATTAAGATTTTAACTAAAAGCTCCCAAACTGCGCGTCACTTCTTTTAATATATATATTCACATTTCCTACTCTATTAAATTGAGAGTTTGTGGTAAATAGTAAGTTTTAAGTATGGAAAAGATGAATAGTTGGTATGAATTTTTAGTATGGATTTAAAAAAAGACAAATATGTTTTGTTGACAAATTATTAATATATTGATAATATGTTTTTGAAAAATGTGAGGTGATTACATGATTTTATATCCTAAATTTTATTGTAAGGATGTAACAAAAATAACAATTGATATATTAAGAGAGAATAATATTAAAGGCTTAATTTTAGATGTTGATAATACACTGATTGATTATAATAGAAATATGGATGAAAAAGTTAAGATTTGGGTAGATGATTTGAAAGCTCAAAATATAAAATTTTGTATTGTTTCAAATACAAATAAACATGATAAAGTGAAGAAGGTTTCTGAAGATTTAGATATTCCATATTTCTATTTTGCTAAAAAGCCACTTAAAGGTGGATTTTTGAAGGCGAAAAAGCAGTTGAATTTAGAAAATGAAAATATTGCTGTTGTTGGTGACCAAATTATGACTGATATTATTGGAGCTAATAGATGCAAGATGTTTCCAATATTAGTGGATCCAATTAGCGAAAAAGATATAATAATAACAAAAGTTAAAAGACCTATAGAAAAATTCATTATTAATAAGTATTTGTCAAAAATGAAGAAAGAGAAGGTATAAGATGTATATTAATGATATAAATATAATTGCATATGTAATAGTTGCAATATTAGGAGCAGTGGCTGGCGAAATTACAGATATTTTGAATTATTTTTTACCAAAACATAAGAAGATATTTTCGAGGGCGAATTTTAGAGATTATTTAAATTCGGCTACTCCAAAATATTTATTAATGGTAATACATATTTTTATTTATATTGGAATATTATATAGATATGGAACTAGTGATATAAATACAGTAAAATTTATGGTATTAACTCCAATGATAATATCCGCTTTTTACATAGATTATAAAAAACAAATTATTCCTAATAGATTGACATTGACTATATTTGAAGTTGGACTAGTTTTTACTTTTTGGCAGGGAATATCTAATTTAAATATTGCTATAAGCATGTTGCAAGGTTTAGTTACAGGAGGAGCTATCTTTCTGGTTATAACTGTAATTGGAGGTTTAATATTTGGAAAAGAAACTATGGGCTTTGGTGATGTGAAAATGATGGGGGCTCTTGGTTTGTATTTTGGTTTTCAAGGAATTATAGCAGTTGCTATAATAGCATTTCTTATAGCTGCTTTATTTAGTATAATTTTATTAATTATACAGAAAATTAGACATAAGGAAATAGTAGAGTATATAGCATTTGGTCCTTTTATAGTGATATCTGCATTTGTAGTAATATTTGTACCACTAGAACTTTTGATGGTATTACCATTTATAGTTTTTTCATTTGGAAAATATAAATTATAAAAAATAAGAGGGGATGTATTATGAACGAAAAAATTAAATGGCTAAGAAATAAATTGCTAGGATTGGATATGCAGGGGATAATAATAACTAACCCTATAAACATACGCTATTTGACTAATATAGATGCAGAAGGAATTTTTTTAATAACTCGTAAAGAAAATGTTTTTATTACTGATAGTAGATATATAGAGCATGTTAATGCAATTTTAACCATAGAGGATGGAATTGTTGTTTTAAATATCAAAGATTTGACTTTGGAAGATTATGAAAACTTTTTTATATTTTGTGAAAATGTTGGTTTTGAAGAGTCTCATTTAACATATGCTAAATACAAGGAATACATGCATAAGTTTAAAATAAATAACTTTGAAGAAACAGAGGGAATTATTGAAAAACAAAGAATGATTAAAGAGCCTGAAGAGCTTGAAAATATTAAAAAAGCTTGTATGATTACTGATGATTGTTTTGATTATTTGAAAACTTTTATTAAAGTGGGAATGTCTGAGAAGCAAGTTGCAAATGAAATAGAGAAATTTTTTATGTCAAATGGTGCAGATGAATTAGCTTTTGATACTATCGTGGCATCTGGAAAAAATTCGTCAATGCCACATGCAGTTCCAACTGACAAATTAATAGAGCCAGGAGATCCAATAACAATTGATATGGGATGTAAAGTTAATGGATATTGTTCAGACATGACTAGAACAATATTTGCGGGATTTGTACCACAAGCAATAAAACCTATTTATGATTTTGTATTGAAAACACAGATACAAGTTATTGAAAATTTGAAAGAAGGATCTAATGTTAGATCAGTATCAAAAATGGTTGATAATAACATTAAATTAAATGGATTTGAAGTAATGCATAGCCTAGGTCATGGTGTTGGATTAGAAATACATGAATATCCTTATTTTAGTAATAAGACAGACTTTCTTTTAAAAGAAAATATGGTAATTACTGATGAACCAGGAGTTTATATTCAAAATAAATTTGGAGTTAGAATTGAGGATACATTATTAATTAATAAATTTAGTTCAACTAGTTTGACTAAATCTGATAAAAATTATGTTGTAATATAACGTAACTATTGATTTTTTCAGTAAAATGTTGTATTATATATAAATATGATATGAAAAAAGAAAAAAATATTCAAGGAGGAATTTATAATGGCAGAAGTATACATGGCAGGAGATTTTAGAAATGGAACAACTTTTGAAATGGATGGAAACGTATTCAAAGTAGTTGAATTCCAACATGTAAAACCAGGAAAAGGTTCAGCTTTTGTAAGAACAAAATTAAAAAACGTTATATCAGGAGCTGTTTTAGAGAAAACATTTAACCCATCAGAAAAATATCCAGGAGCAGAAATAGAAAAAAGAGAAATGCAATACTTATATAATGATGAAGATTTATACTATTTTATGGATAATGAAACATATGAGCAAATGCCTTTAAATAAAGAGCAATTAGGTGATGCTTTAAAATTCATAAAAGAAAATATGAATGTAAAAATATTATCATATAAAGGTAATGTATTTGCTGTTGAGCCACCTATGTTTGTTGAATTAGAGGTTACATACACAGAGCCAGGATTTTCTGGAAATACAACAACAACTTCAGGAAAACCAGCAACATTAGAAAATGGTTATGAAATATCAGTTCCATTATTTGTAAATATCGGTGATGTTATAAAGATTGATACTAGAACTGGCGAATATATGGAAAGAGTATAGTTTGAAAGGATAATTTAAATGTCTGAATTAAGTAATAAATATCGTGAGATAATGGATGAAATCGATAAGAAAATTACAGATGAAGAGCAATTAAATTTTGTTAAAAGCAAAGTATCAGAAATTTCAATAATTTTTATAGATATAATAGATAGATTAAGCGAAGTTATAGATGAAAAAGTTATAGATATAGAAAAAGGGCAGAAAAGCATAGAAAAAAAATTGGCTAAAGTTCAAAATGCAATTGATGTTATTGAAAAAGATATATATGATGATAATATGGAAACTGAAATAGTTTGTCCATATTGTAATAATGAGTTTTTAGCAGAGCTTAATGATGAAGATGAATCTGAAATTGAATGTCCAGAATGTCATAACATAATTGAACTAGACATGAATGGAGATATTGAAGATGATTTTTTAGGCTGTTCAGGAAATTGCCATTCTTGTGGTGGTTGCGGAGTCGAAAATAATGAAGATGACGAAGATGAAGATATGTAGTTAAATTATGTATTATTTTAAATTGGAAACAGAAATTTTTATTCTGTTTCTTTTTTATATAATAGGAAAGTTCAATATATAAGTACAATTTTACTTATGAGTAATGCTGAAACTATATACTATATTAAGAATAGATATTTCCTATTATATAAAAAAGGCTACGCCAAAACATTGCACACAAAATTACTGCGTAATTTTGGCGCGCGAACAAAAACGCGGACTTAAAAATGTTTTAAACAGAGCAAATGTTATTAATGTCCGCTTTTGTTCTGGGTATGTTATGCTATTAAAAAAAGTCCAGTGGGTTTAAGTATTCTGAGTTGTTTTTTACTGATAAATGTAAATGTGGGCCTGTAGTTGCTCCATTTGTAGGATTTCCATTTGAATCCTTGTATTTGTTTTCTGGAAAACCATATATATTTTTTGGTCCAACTTGGGAAATCAATTGTCCTTTTTCTACATAAACTCCTGGAGAAACAATAAAATTAGGTGAAACATGGCAATATGATGTAAATAAATTTCCATTTTGAATTGTTATTGTACAACCTCCACTTCCACTGAATTTTGCAGTTATAACTGTTCCAGACATTACCGCATATATATTGGTCCCAGGTGGGGCAGGTATGTCTATTCCCTTATGAAAAGAAGAGGCAAATTTTGTAGGTGATGCTCTTTTTCCAAAATATGAACTTATATTTTTGTATTCTAATAATGGCCATTGAAATTTATTAGAAGATGTGTTGTCTGAATTTAAATTGTTAATTGTGTTATTTGGGAAATTTGTAGAGATTGATTCAAATATTGGTGAAAATGAGATTACTGTAAAAATTGTAATAATTATGATTATTGAATATAAATATTTAAAGTATTTAATAATATACCTCCTAAAATATAAATTTAAAATGGGATTTTTGAAGAATTTATATAAATAATTTTGAATAAAAAATGGCAGGGGTACTAAGACTCGAACTCAGACCTGTGGTTTTGGAGACCATCATGCTAACCATTGACACCATACCCCTGTGTTTAATACTTGATATATTATACAGTTTTTATTTTTATTTTGCAAGTAATTTTTTAAAAAAAATTTTTGGTCAATGGGGACGGTTCTTTTTGACACAATTATAGTAAACAAAGAAAACGAAAAAATGTACATTATCAAGGTACGATTTTTAGGTCTTCAAGTATATAGAAAATTTGCCACTGATTACTTAACAGATACCATCTAAAGTATTTTGGAGAAAATTGGTTGACAAAATCTATAAATATAGTATAATATAAATATGTCTAATGTAAAGGAGAGATATTATGTTAGCAAAAATTTGGAGAAAATTATTATTATTTATACTTATAATTGCATGTCTATATAATGTTGTATCAAAATTTGTTAAAAAGTCATCATTAAATGATGAATTATTATCATCAGCAAGATATGTACAAAGTTTAAATGAAAAATAATTTTAAAACTATTGAAAACTAAAAAAATATGTGATAATATATTATACAGTTTTATTTTAATAATTAAAGGAGAGGTGAATACGTAATGAGAGAAGGAATACATCCAAATTACCAAGAAGCAACTATTACTTGCGCTTGCGGAAATGTTATAAAAACAAATTCTACAAAGGCAAATATGAAAGTTGATGTATGTTCAAAATGTCATCCATTCTACACAGGTAGTATGCAAATTGAAAAAACTGGTGGTAGAATTGAAAAATTCAAAACAAAATATGGTATTAAATAAAAGGCGAAATAGAAAAAACTATTTCGTTTTTTTGTTACTATTTACAGTAGTTTATTTCAACTATTGCATATATGCATATGTAGTAGTTATTAACAATCAATTGCTGTGAATGGTATTTTTTTGCAAAAAAAGTTATTCATATAAAATTGTGTTGAAAAATGACAAAAAATGTTATAAAATAGCTGTGTTAAAGAAAAGGAGTTTTTATTGTGAATATAGAAAATCAAAAAGAATTTATTGAAAAAGTAAAAAGATTAAATAGTGGAAAAAATATGAAATATGCTATTTATACAATGGGTTGTCAGTTAAATGAAAATGATTCTGAAAAAATTAGTGGTATGATGGAAGAAATGGGCTATTTATTAACTGATAATTTAGAAGATGCAAACTGTATTATTTTCAACACATGTTGTGTTAGAGAAAATGCGGAGGATAAGCTTTTTGGAAAAGTTGGAGAAGTTAAAAAGTTTAAAGAAAAAAATGATGCCACTATAGCAATATGTGGTTGTATGATGCAAGAAAAACATATTGTAGAAAAATTGAAAAAGAGCTACCCTTTTGTAGATATAATTTTTGGAACACATACTATACATAAATTTCCTGAAGATTTGTTTAATGCACTTAGTACAAAGAAGAATATATTAGATATATTAGATATTGATGGAGAAGTTATTGAAGGGTTACCAATTAAAAGAAATGATAAAACTAAGGCTTCTGTAACAATAATGAATGGTTGTAACAATTTTTGTACTTATTGTATTGTTCCATATGTTAGAGGTAGAGAGCGCAGTAGATTGCCAGGAGATATTATAAATGAAATTGAAGAGCTGGCTAGAAATGGATATAAAGAAATAACTTTATTAGGCCAAAATGTCAATTCTTACAAAGGAAATGGAGATTTGGAAATTACAAAATTTTCTGAACTTTTAAGAGCGGTAAATAAAATAAATGGAATAGAAAAAATAAGGTTTATTTCGCCTCACCCTAAGGATTTTACGGATGATGTTATTGAAGCTATAAGAGATTGTGATAAAGTATGTAAAATGATACATTTACCATTACAATCAGGTAGTACAGAAGTTTTGAAGAAGATGAATAGAAAGTATACTAAAGAGCAATATTTGGAATTAGTTAAAAAAATGAAGGAAAGAATTCCAAATTTAGCTTTATCAACAGATATCATTGTTGGTTTTCCTGGTGAAACTGAGGAAAATTTCGAAGATACTTTAGATGTAGTAAAAAAAGTAAATTTTGATCAAGTATTTATGTTTATATATTCTAGAAGGGTTGGGACTCCAGCTGATAAAATGGATAATCAAATACCAGAAGAAATAAAACACGTAAGATTTGATAGACTAAAGAATTTGGTGGAAAGCCAAATTGCTGAGAATAATCAAAAGTATATAGGTACTGTTCAAAAAATATTAGTAGAGGGCAGAAGTAAAACAAATAATAATATGCTTACTGCTAGAACAGATTCAAATAAAGTTATAAATTTTGAAGGATCTGATGAATTAATAGGAAAAGTAGTGGATTTAAAGATTGTTTCAGAACATATGTGGTATTTAAAAGGAGAGGTTTTGAAATAAATCTGATTTGATAATATTATAGGAATAGGGGTATAAAATATGGCAGAATTTTCACCAATGATGCAACATTATTTAGAAACAAAGAAACAATACAAAGATTGTGTTCTATTTTATAGATTAGGCGATTTTTATGAAATGTTCTTTGAAGATGCAGAAATTGTATCTAGAGAGCTTGAACTAACTTTAACAGGTAAAGACTGTGGACAAGAGCAAAGAGCTCCAATGTCTGGTATACCATATCATGCTGCTGAGGGATATATTGCTAAATTAATAGAAAAAGGATATAAAGTTGCTATTTGTGAGCAGATGGAGGATCCTAAGCTTGCAAAAGGTATGGTAAAAAGAGAAGTTGTAAGAGTTGTTACACCAGGTACAGTAATTGAGTCTAATTTATTAGATGAAAAGAAAAATAATTATATTATGGCTATTTATAAAAGTGGATTATATTTTGGAATTAGTGTTTGTGATATCTCAACAGGCGAGTTTTCAGCAACTCAGATAGTAGAGCATAATAATTTTGCAAGGTTGTTAGACGAGATTTCAAGATATTCTCCAGCAGAAATAATTGTTAGTAAAATGATGTTTAATAGTAAAACAGAATTAGAAAAAATTCAAGAGCGTTTTAAGACATATATTTCTCAAGAATCTGAGGAGTCTTTTGATGGCGAATTTGAATTATTGTCTGGAATGTATAATATTGTAGATGATAAAAATGAGAAAATTAAAGAAAAAGAATTAGTAGAAAAGAAACTTGCAATTTATGCAATAAATGCTTTATTGAAATATTTAGAAGATACGCAAAAAACAGGGTTAGACCACATAAACACTATTAAAATATATAATACAACAAGATATATGGCTCTTGATATAAATGCGAGAAGAAATTTAGAGCTCACTGAAAAAATGAGGGATAAATCTAAAAAAGGTACTCTTTTATGGGTTCTTGATAAAACATCTACATCTATGGGAGGAAGAATGCTTAGAAGATGGCTAAATGATCCTCTTGTTGATAGAAAAGAAATTAATGAAAGACTTGATGCTGTTGAAGAGCTTAAAAATTCTATAATTCTTAGAGGAAACATTATTGAAGCTTTAAAAAAGGTTTATGATATAGAGCGTTTAGCCGGAAAAATTGCCTATGGTAATGCCAATGGTAGAGATTTAATTTCTTTAAAAAGCTCTGTAAAGCAATTACCTGATATAAAACATGTTCTTGCAGGTGCCGGATCTAAGCTTTTAAAGGGGATTTATAATGAATTAGATACTTTAGATGATGTGTATGAAATAATTGAAAAATCTATAGTTGATGAACCTCCTATTGGAGTTAAAGATGGTGGAATAATTAAAATTGGATATGATCCTGAAATAGATAAATTAAAATTGGCGACTACAGAAGGTAAAAAATGGTTAGTTGAGTTAGAAAACAAAGAAAAAGAGCAAACAGGAATTAAGAATTTGAAAATAGGATATAATAAAGTTTTTGGATATTTTATAGAAGTAACAAAATCTAATATATCTATGGTTCCAGAAAGATATATCAGAAAGCAAACTTTAACAAATGCTGAAAGATATATTACAGAAGAATTGAAACAATTAGAAAATCAAATATTAGGAGCAGAAGAAAAGGTTATAACACTTGAATATAATGCTTTTACAGAGGTAAGAGAAAGAATTGAAAAACAGATTCAAAGATTGCAAAAAACGGCGACATTAATTTCTGTATTAGATGTTGTATCTTCATTTGCAATTGTTGCTGAAGATATGGGGTATGTTAAGCCTATTGTTGATAATGAAGGAATAATTGATATAAAAGAAGGAAGACATCCTGTTATTGAAAAGATGATTTCTACTAGTAATTTTGTACCGAATGATACATATTTAGATAAAAATAGCAATAGATTAGCTATTATAACAGGTCCAAACATGGCTGGAAAATCTACATACATGAGACAGGTTGCATTGATAACTTTAATGGCACAAGTTGGATCTTTTGTTCCAGCATCTTATGCGAAAATAGGCATTGTTGATAAAATATTTACAAGAGTTGGTGCTTCAGATGATTTAAGTATGGGACAAAGTACATTTATGGTTGAAATGATGGAAGTTGCTACAATTTTAAAAGAGGCAACAAATGAAAGCTTAGTTATATTAGATGAAATTGGTAGAGGTACTTCAACATATGATGGTTTGTCTATTGCCTGGGCAGTAGCAGAATATATTGCTGATAAAGAAAAGTGTGGGGCTAAAACTTTATTTGCTACACATTATCATGAATTAACAGAGCTTGAAAATAAAATTGAAGGTGTAAAAAATTATTCTATTGCGGTTAAAGAAAAAGGTGAAGATATAATTTTCTTGAGAAAAATTATAGATGGCGGAACTGATGAAAGCTACGGAGTTCACGTCGCACGACTTGCAGGAGTTCCTCAAATTGTAACACAAAAAGCAAATGAAATTTTACAATCATTAGAAAGAAAAAATGTTATGACAAATAAAGTTATAGATATAAAACCTAAAAAAGAAGCTGCAGATTCTATAAATATATATAACTACAAGGTCGCTGAGGTTGCGCATGAAATAGATAAAATTGATTTTAATCAATTGACGCCGATAGATGCATTAAATACTTTAGTAAAAATTAAAGAAAAATTATCTTAATATTGAAAAGAGAGAGAAACGCAGGAGGAGGAAGCAAAAAGAGGAAAAAAAGGAGGGAAAAAGGGAGGGAAAAAGGGACGGTTCTCTTTGACACAAGTATATAAATTAGGACAATTTAATAAAATAAGATTTGTCCATTTTACTTTGTTTTGTGTCAAAGAGAACCGTCCCTTTTTCCCTCCCTTTTTCCCTCCTTTTTTCCCTCTTTTTTTCTCTCTCCTTTTCCGCTCTCTTCGTCCTTTTTCCCTCTCTTTTTCTGAAACAAAAAAAAAGCGGATATTCCGCTTTTTTTATATTAGTTTATCATGCACCATTTTCCATTGATTTTGTAAATAGAGAATGTTGAATATGAAGTTTTCTTATCATCAGAACCTTTAACTGTTATTTTAACACAAACATTATATCCTTCTGAAACTTTTACTTTTTCATCTTCATAATCGTCTTTGATGTCATCTTTAACATCATCTAATTCATCTTTCTCGATTTTTGTTTTATCTAATACTTTGTAAGAAATTTTAATTTTATCTCCACATTTTTTCTCGAAAGCTTTCATCATAGTTTCTAATTTTTCATCATCATATGTATCTTCTAAATCATCTTTCATGAATTCAGGGTATGCTTTTAAATAAGTTTTTGAATTTGTTTTTTCAATACCTTTAAAGTAATTTTTTAATGGTGATTTATATGCATTTCCTACTATTGAGAAAATAACAATTAAAACAACTATAACAGCTGCAGCAATTCCACCAACTATGGCTATAGTTTTTTTGTTGTCTTTTTCTGTTTTATTTGCAGAATTTGTAGCATCTGTATTTTTTACATTTGCTGTAGTTTCTTCTTTTTTAACATCCTTTTTTGTAGTTTTTTCTTCTACAGTAGCTCCGCAATTAGGACATACCTTGTCTGTATCTTTTAATTCTGAGCCACAACTTTCACAAAATTTACTCATAAAAATATCCTCCTTTTTTTGATAGATATATAATATACAATTTAATATTATTTGTCAATTACTTGACTAAAAAAAAATATAGATATAAAATGTGCTTATTACAATATACAATTGTAATTATTTTGTTAATTTATCTATATTCACGTAAATAGTGACATAGAATAAATTATTACATAAAATTATTGAATGGAGGACACGTATGATTGAAATAAATTATAAAAATCAAACGATAAGCACTGAGAAAACTAAAGTTATTGATTTATTTAAAGAAGACATAAGAAAAAATGAAATAATAGCATGTAGATTTAATAATGAGATTAAATCTCTAAATTTTGAAATAGAAAAAAGTGGAAATTTAGAATTAATAGATATATCAAATAGAGACGGAATGCGCATATATGTAAGAGGACTTATATACATACTAACTAAAGCTTTTGAGGAGTTATATCCAAATGCAAAGACAAAAATTAATTATCAATTATCAAATTCAATGCTTTGTGAAGTTGTAGATGCAGAAGTAAATAATGATATGATTGATAAAATTAATAAGAAATTTAAAGAAATAGTAGATAAAGATATTCCTATAATAAAGAAAACAATGACAAAAAAAGAAGCAAGGGAATTTTATGAGAAAGAGAAAAATGAAAAAGGTAGACTTCAGATAGAATATGGAAGAAAAGAAGTTGTAAGCTTATATTATTGTGAAGATTATTACAACTATTTTTATGGAGTTTTACCAATTTCTACAGGTTTTGCTAAATTATACGAAATTGTGAAATACCATAATGGGATATTAATAAGATATCCAAATAAAACTGATATTCATAAACTACCAGAGTTTAAAGAAAATAAAAAATTATTGGAAACATTAGATGAATATGAAAATTTGCATGAAACTTTGCATGTGCAAACTTTATATAAATTAAATAGAATCATTAAAAGAAATAGAATTAAAGAATATATATTGCTTGATGAAGCTTTACACGAGAAAAAAATGGCTGAAATTGCCAATGATATAGTTAAGAGAGATAAGGTTAAAGTTGTATTGATTGCTGGACCTTCATCATCAGGAAAAACAACTTTTGCTCATAGATTAGGAATTCAATTGCGTTTAAACGGATTGAAACCTGTGACTTTATCAGTTGATAATTATTTTGTTGAAAGAGAAAATAATCCAAAAGATGAAGATGGGAATTATGATTTTGAATGTATTGAAGCAATTGATACAAAATTATTTAATGAGCATATATTAAAATTATTAAATGGTGAAGAAATTGATGTTCCAACATTTGACTTTGAAAAGGGAACTAAAAAATATAATGGCGAAAAAATGAGATTAAAAGAAGATCAAATATTAGTTATAGAAGGAATTCATTGTTTAAATGATAAATTGACAGCTTTAATTCCTAAGGACCAAAAATACAAAATTTATATAAGTTGTTTAACTGTTTTAAATTTGGATTTTAATAATAGAATTTCAACAACAGATTCAAGATTAATAAGAAGAATTGTTAGAGATAACCAATTTAGAGGATATAAAGCACTACATACATTAAAAATGTGGGATTCAGTAAACAAAGGAGAAGAAAAAAATATATTCCCATATCAGGAAGAAGCTGATAGTATGTTTAATTCATCTTTAATATATGAGCTTGCAGTTTTAAAAGACTATGCACTTCCTTTATTGAAAGAGATTGATAATACTGTTCCTGAATATTCTGAAGCTAAAAAATTAATATCATTATTAGAGTATTTTGAATCAGTTCCAGCTGAATATGTTCCAACAAATTCCTTATTAAGAGAATTTCTTGGTGGAAGTATTTTTTATGAAAAATAGGTTAATTTGAAAGGATGATTTATTTATGGAAAAGAGCCTATTTACAAAAATAGATGAAGAGTTTATATGTGAAAATTGTGGAAAAAAAGTGAAAAAATTGGGGTATACATGTAGAAATCATTGTCCATATTGTTTATATTCAAAACATGTTGATATAAACCCTGGAGATAGAAGTGAAGAGTGTCACGGACTGCTAGAGCCAATTGGAATAGAATTGAGTCCAAAAAAGGGATATGTTATTGTTTTTAAGTGCAAGAAATGTGGAAAAACACGAAAAAATAAAGCTGCAAATGATGATAATATGGATTTGATTATAAAATTAAGTGCAAATAAAGATATTTTATAAAAAGAAAGGAATTTTTTTATGAATTTACCAAATAAATTGACTTTGTTTAGAATAATTTTAGTACCAATAATGGTAATAATTCCATTTATACCATTAGAGGGAGAGCTATTTGGAATATCTATTACATGGTTATTAGTAGCTTTAATATTTGTAATAGCATCAATAACAGATAAGTTAGATGGATATTTAGCAAGATCTAGAAATCAAGTAACTACATTTGGAAAATTTTTAGATCCAATAGCTGATAAAATTTTGGTATTGGCAGCTATGATTATGCTGGTTGAAGCTTCCAGATTACCTGGATGGATACCTATTATAGTATTATTTAGAGAGTTTATAGTATCTGGTTATAGATTAATCGCAGTTCAAAAAGATGGAAATGTTATAGCAGCTTCTATTTGGGGAAAATTGAAAACTGTTACACAAATGTTAGGCTTGATTGTTGCATTAATTGACATTAATGCCTTTGGAACATGCTTTAATGGTTCATTATCAGGAATACCATTAGTTTTAAATATAGTAAGTACTGTAATTTTGTCAATATCAGTAATTGCAACCATTTTCTCAGGTTGGGATTATATAAAAAATGGAAAAGATTTATTTAAAGAAGATAAATAATTTTGGCGCCCGAACAAAGAGGTGGACATTAAAATGTTTTGAATAGGTCAAATGTTATTAATGTTCACTTTTGTCGAATTGCTTAAGCGAAAGGATTTTATTATGGATGAGAATAATGCAAAAGAAAGAATTAAAGAGCTTAGAGCTACATTAGAATATCATGCAAAAAAATACTATGATGAAGATAAACCAGAAATAACTGATTATGAATATGATATGATGATGAATGAACTTAAAAGCTTAGAAAAACAATTTCCAGAACTAATTGATAATGAGTCATTAACTCAAAAAGTTGGTGGACATGTAAAAGAAGGATTTAAACAAGTTGAACATGAGGTTCCTCTTCAAAGCTTGCAAGATGTTTTTTCTTATGATGAATTACGAGATTTTGATGATAGAGTAAAAAAACAATTGCATGATGGTGGGGCAAATTTAAAATATGTTGTAGAAACTAAAATTGATGGTTTATCTATGGCTATTGAATATAAAGATGGAAAATTTGTAAGAGCTGCTACAAGAGGAAATGGTTTAATTGGTGAAGATGTTTCAGCAAATGCTTTAACAATTAAATCTATTCCAAAAGAGCTTAAAGAGCCAATAAATATAATTGTAAGAGGCGAAGTTTTTATAGGTTCAAAAGAATTTGAAAAGCTAAACGAAGAGCGTGAAGTTTTAGGACAATCACTGTTTGCAAATGCAAGAAATGCTGCTGCAGGTTCACTTAGACAATTAGATTCAAAAATAACTAAAACAAGACCTTTAGATATATTTATTTTTAATGTTCAAAAACTAGAAAATAATCCATTTAATTCTCATTATGAACAATTGAATTATTTAGATAAACTTGGATTTAATGTTAATCCGGTCAGAATTTTATGTAATAATATAGATGAAGCAATTGAGGCAATTACAAAAATAGGAGAAGACAGAGAAAATCTTTCTTTTGGAATAGATGGAGCTGTTATTAAAGTTGATAATTTGGATTATCGTGAAGAGCTTGGAACAACATTTAAAACACCAAGATGGGCAATTGCATATAAATATCCACCAGAGCAAAAGGAAACCTTGTTAAAAGATATAATATGTCAAGTTGGAAGAACTGGAGCAATAACACCAATGGCAATATTAGAGCCAGTAAAAGTTGCAGGTTCTACAATATCAAAAACAACATTGCATAATGAAGATTTTATAAAGGAAAAAGATTTAAAAATAGGTGATAGAGTAATAATTCAAAAAGCTGGAGATGTTATTCCAGAAGTTGTAGAGGCTGTAAAATCAAAAAGAACTGGAGAAGAAAAAGAGTTTATAATGCCAAAAGTATGTCCAGTATGTGGTGCTCCAACAATAAGAGAAGATGGTGAAGCTGTTACAAGATGTACTGGAATTGAATGTAGTGCAAAGGCTTTACGAAACATTGTACATTTTGCTTCAAAAGAAGGAATGGAAATTGATGGACTAGGTTATAGCATAATAGAGCAATTGCTAGATAGAAAACTAATAAATAATATTGCAGATATTTATAGTTTGAAATTAGAAGATGTTGCATCATTAAAAAAGAATGGAAAAAAATTCGCACAAAATTTAATTGATGCTATTGAAAAAAGTAAAAGCAATGATTTATTTAAATTAATAACAGGACTGGGAATTCGTCATATTGGAGCAAAATCAGCAAAGAATCTAGCTAGAAAATTTAGAACAATGGACAACCTAATGAATGCATCTATAGAAGAGCTAAGTGTACAAAATGATGTAGGAGAAATTACAGCAAAAAGTATATATGATTTTTTCAGAGAAGAGCAATCAATCGATTTAATAAATAAATTAAAACTAGCAGGAGTAAATATGGAATCGTTGGAAGAGGAGAACACAGATAATAGATTTGAAGGCAAAACTTTTGTATTAACAGGTGCTCTTTCAAAATATTCAAGAGATGAAGCTAGTGATATAATTGAAAAATTGGGAGGAAAAACATCTGGTTCAGTTTCTAAAAAAACATCATATGTATTAGCTGGAGAAGATGCAGGAAGCAAATTAACAAAAGCACAAAATCTAGGAGTAACAGTAATTACAGAAGAAGAATTTGAAGAAATGATAAAATAAAAATAGTACAGGAGCGAATATGAATAAAAAATATACATTTGAAGATTTTGAAAATGATTTAGATAATGGATATCAAATATTTTTTACATATGTAAGAAATAGATATGTTGTATTTAAAACAGCAGAAAACTGTTATACACAAAAATTATTATCAGACCATCCAAAAAATCCACAACCAAGAATGCAAATAGTAACTCACAAAAGAATTTTTGAAATGTTTCCATTTATGGAAGATTTTGAATATAAAGTAGGGGAATAATAGTTACAATTCACTGCTAGATATCAATTATATCCACATATTAAATAAAAAGGGGCGATATTTTATGGAATATGATATTGAAGAAGTAAAATCAAATTCAGAAGATAAACAAAAATTTATGGAATATGTAAAGTCAGATGGTTTATTGCTAGAATGGGCCTCACCAGAATTACAAGATGATAAAGAGCTTGTACTAGAAGCGGTAAGATGTGATGGGGGAGCTTTGGAATTTGCAAGTGACAGATTAAAAAATGACAAAGAAGTTTTATTAGATGCAGTTGAAATAAAAGGTTGGGTATTATGCTATGCAAGTGAAGAGCTTAGAGCTGATAAGGATGTAGTGCTTAAAGCAGCTAGTAGAGATGGACAAGTATTATATTATGCTAGCCAAAAACTCAGAGATGATAAAGATGTGGTTTTAGCAGCAGTTAGTAATAAAGGAATCATATTGAAATATGCAAGTAAAAGATTAAGAGAAGATAAAGATGTTGCAATTGCAACAATAAAGCAAAACAAAAAAGCTTTTTGTTATATTGGAGATAATTTAAAAAATGATGAAGATATACAAAATATAATAAATCCGCCACAAGAAGGATAAATAAAAGTCGCATGAAGCGACTTTTTTAAATTTCAATACTAGGATTATATCTTTCAAGCCACATATTAACTTGGCACAAATAAGCCATAAGCTGTGGACCTGTCATAAGTTGCCCAAACCAAGGACGAGTAAATGCTTTGCCATCTGTTTCTAGAATTTCTAGAATATATTTTCTATTTAATAGATTATTTATAGGAGCATTTGGATTAGACATGATTTTTTGAAGTTTATTTTTTACAGTAGTTAAATATGTTGGGTTCCATGTTTTTGGATATGGGCTCTTTTTTCGCTCTATTATTTCATCAGGAAGAATATCTTTCATACAATAACGTAAAAGTCCTTTTTCACGTCCATTTAATGCTTTCATTTCCCATGGAATATTCCATACATATTCTGCTAATCGATAATCACAAAATGGAACTCTAAGTTCAAAACCATTATACATAGCCATTCTATCAGATCTATCTAGCAATGTTTGCATAAACCAATTTAAAGTTAAGTAGGAAATCTTTCTTTTTTGAGCAGTTTCCATAGAATCTTCATCAAGTATATCAACTTCAGATAGTGATTCATTATATCTATAATCAATATAGCTTTTTAAATTTATTTTTGAAGCAATATTTGGATTCAATAAATTTTGTCTTTCATCAATTGCAATTGACCATGGGAAAGTGCCGCTGTTTAATGCATCAGATCTAAAGAACCATGGATATCCTCCAAAAATTTCATCTGCACATTCTCCTGTTAAAGAAACTGTTGCATAATTTTTTACATTTTTACAAAATAAAAGTAATGATGAATCTACATCAGCCATACCAGGAAAATCTCTTGCAATCATTGCATCTTCTAGTGCGTCCGCAAGCTCAGGAGTATCTAATATAATTGTTTTATGATTTGTATTGAGTTTTTCTTTCATCAAATCAATATAATACTTATCTGAATTTGGTTGAAAGTCTGTCTTTTTAAAGTTTATATCATTATCAACATAATCCACCGAGAATGTATTTAAATTTCCTAAATTATGTTTTTTACAATATTTTGAAGCATAATTTGCTATGATACTAGAATCTAGACCACCTGATAAAAACACACAAAGAGGAACATCTGAAAATAGTTGGCGATTTATAGAATCCTCTAATAAAAATCTAACTTTTTCTGAAGTTTGCTTTAAACTATCATAATGTGGCTTTGATTGAAGTTTCCAATATTTTTCAATGTGTAGTCCATTATCATTAAAAATTGCAAAATTTGCAGGTTTTAATTCATAGATATCTTTAAAAATACCAACTCCAGCTGTTCTTGCGGGACCTATTCCAAATAATTCAGCAATACTTTGTTCATCTAGTTTTGGTTCAACACCAGGGTATTTTAAGATTGCTTTTATTTCAGAGCCAAAAATTAGAGTGTTATTTTGTATTGTATAAAATAAAGGCTTTACTCCAAAGTGATCTCTAGCAAGAAAAACCTCGTTTGAATAGCTATCCCATATAGCAAAGGCAAAAATTCCATTTAATTTTTTTACTAAATCGTGTTTCCAATGTATGTAGCCTTTTAAAATAACTTCTGTATCAGAATATGAATTAAATGAGAATCCATTTTCTTCTAGTTCTGCTCTAAGCTCTTTTGTATTATAAATTTGACCATTATATACAATTGTATAAATTTTATTATTTTCCATTGCAGTCATAGGTTGTTTACCACCATGTGGATCAATAACAATAAGACGTTTATGACCAAGGCAAATATGCTCTTCATAATAATATCCATCCTCATCAGGACCTCGTTTTGATAGTGAATCATTCATATTATAAATATTAGTTTTAGATGAGATATTTTCTTTTAGATTTACAAAACCAACAAAACCACACATAAAATTAACCTCCATAATTATATTATTATATGAATAGTATATTCAAAAATGTAAAAAAGTTTACGCAAATTTAAATTAATGTAGATTTTCGAAGATGCTCAAAAAATGGATATAAATAACTATTGACAAAACAGGAAAAAACTAGTATACTTTTAAAGTGATATTTAAACTGTCAAATTATTAGTATACATATACATAGATACTAATTGGCAAAGGAGGGATAATAAATGGCACAACCAAAAAGAAGATGGTCAAAAGCAAGAACACATTTAAAAAGATCAACATGGACTTTAAAAGCAAAAAATTTAGTAGAATGTCCACATTGTCATGAAATGATGCAACAACACAGAGTATGCCCAGCTTGCGGATATTATGATGGAGAAAAAGTTTTAAGTGTAAAAAAAGATAATGAAGAATAAAAAAAATCAGCATGAACAATGCTGTTTTTTTGTGCCATTAAGAAAGGAAACAAAGGAAAGGAAAAGAGAAGCGTACCCTTGACTAATTATATAAACTGTTATAAAATAATTAAAACAAAATGAAAGGAAAATAAATATGTCAAAACCAGTAGTAGCAATAGTTGGAAGACCTAATGTAGGTAAATCCACTTTTTTTAATTATATAGTTGGTAAAAGAATATCAATAGTAGAAGATACTCCAGGTGTAACAAGAGATAGAATTTATGCTGAAGCTAATTGGCGTGGTATGGATTTTACTGTTATTGACACAGGTGGTATAGAGCCTGAATCTGAAGATTTAATTGTATCTCAAATGCGTAATCAAGCTGATATTGCAATAAGTATGGCTGATGTAATTGTTTTTGTAACAGATTTTAAAACAGGTATTACAACAGCAGATAATGAAATAGCTTTAATGCTTAGAAAATCAAAGAAACCTATTGTTTTAATTTGTAATAAAGCAGATAATTTTGGAAGAACTCAAGATGATATATATGAATTTTATAATTTAGGATTGGGAGATCCATATCCTGTATCAGCAAAAAACGCATTAGGAATAGGAGATGCATTAGATGCAATTTATGAGCTATTACCAAAAAATACTGATGAAAATGATGAAAGTGATGTAATAAAAGTTGCATTAATAGGTAAACCTAATGTTGGAAAATCATCTTTAGTAAATAAAATACTAGGTGAAAACAGAGTTATAGTAAGCAATATTGCTGGAACAACAAGAGATGCGATAGATTCAGAATTCGAGAACAAATATGGAAAATATGTATTTATTGATACCGCGGGAATTAGAAGAAAGAGCAAAGTAACTGAAAACTTAGAGCGTTATAGTGTCATGAGAACACAATTAGCAATTGAAAGATCTGATGTTTGTATTTTTATGATTGATGCAAATGAAGGGGTAACAGAGCAAGATGCAAAAATTGCAGGAGAAGCTCATGAAGCTGGAAAAGGTGTAATTATTGCAGTAAATAAATGGGACGAGTATGAAAAAGATAATAATACCGTAGAAAAATATAAAAAGGAAATTTATAATAAACTATCATATTTATCATATGCACCAATTATTTTTATATCAGCAAAAACGGGTCAAAGAGTAGATAAATTATATGAAATGATTAATATGGTTGCTAGTCAAAATGCACTAAGAGTATCAACATCTGTATTAAATCAGGTATTAAATGAAGCAATTGCAATTGTGCAACCACCTACAGATAAGGGAAAAAGGTTGAAAATCTTTTATATGACACAAGCATCAACAAAGCCACCAACATTTGTTGTGTTTGTAAATGATAAAAAACTTTTTCATTTTTCTTATGAAAGATATTTGATTAACCAATTGAGAAAAGAGTTTGTATTAACAGGAACACCTATCAGAATGATAGTAAGAGAGAAAAAAGATAAAGAATAAACAGAAGAAGGAGTGAATTATTATGGCAGTATATATTTTAATGGCAGTAATTGCATATGCAATTGGAAGTGTAAACTTTTCTATAATTTTTAGTAAAAAATTTGCAGGATTTGATGTTAGAGAAAAAGGAAGCGGTAATGCTGGAACTACAAATATGTTAAGAAGTGTGGGAAAAGGCCTAGCAGCACTTACACTTATTTGTGATATTTTAAAAGGAGTTGTGGCTATATTAATTGCTTATTGGATTGGAAATATATCAAAAGATAATACAAATCCAGAAATTCTAATTCAGATAGCAGGAATTTTTGCTGTTATAGGACATACTTTCCCAGTATATTTCGGATTTAAGGGTGGAAAAGGTGTGGCAACATCACTTGGAATTTTGTTATTAATAAACTGGCAAATTGGATTAATATGTCTTGTTTTTGCATTGTTAGTAATGATTTTGACAAGAATGGTTTCACTAGGATCAATAATGGCAGCAGTTTTATTCCCTGTATTAACTATATTTATAACTCCAGGAGATAATAGTCATTATTTAGTAAATGAAGGAAGTTATATTATATTTGGATTTATTATGGCAATAATTGTAATATTTAATCATAGAGCAAACTTAATGAGAATATATAAGGGAGAAGAGAATAAAATAAGTTTTAAGAAATAGTTACAGTTTAGTCGAAACAAATGAAAGGAAGAGAATTATCATGAAAAAAATAGCAATTATAGGAAGTGGAAGTTGGGGAGTTGCCCTAGGAATTCATTTGGCAAAATTGGGAAATGAAGTTAAAATATGGTCATTTGAAAAAGAAGAAGCAGATTTAATTAATAATGAAAAGAAATGTAAATTTTTGCCTGGTATTGTGATTCCTGACGGGATATCTTGTTTTTTAGATTATAAAGATGTAATAGAGGATGCAGATTTAATATTACATGTAACTCCATCAAAATTTACAAGAAATATAGTTAGAGAATATAAAAAATATGTGAATGTAGAAAAGCAACCTATAATAGTTTGTTCAAAAGGATTAGAGCAATCTACATTATCTGTGTTAACAGATGTAATATCTGAAGAAATTCCTGGAGCTAAAGTAGGAGCTTTATCAGGTCCAAGTCATGCAGAAGAGGTTTCACAAGGTATACCAACAGTTCTAGTAAGTGCTTCACAAAACGAATTTGTTAGAAATTATGTACAAGATATATTTATGAGTAAAGATATGAGAGTATATACCTTAGATGATGTTCTTGGTGTTGAATATGGTGCAGCACTAAAAAATATAATTGCTTTCTGTGCAGGAATAGCAATATCACTTAATTGTGGAGATAATACATATGCAGCCTTACTTACAAGGGGCTTAGCAGAAATTGCTAGACTTGGCGAAAAAGTTGGGGCTAAAAAAGAAACTTTTTATGGACTTACTGGTTTGGGAGATTTAATTGTAACTTGTGGAAGCGAACATAGCAGAAATCGTAAAGCTGGAAAATTAATAGGTCAAGGATTATCTTTGGAAGAAGTTAAAAAAGAAGTTGGAATGGTAATTGAAAGTGTGGATAATATTGAAGCAGCATATGCTTTAAAAGAAAAATATGATGTTGAAATGCCAATTGTAGATGAAGTATATAATGTGCTTTATAAGGGAGAAAAACCACAAGATGCTGTATATAAATTAATGCAAAGAGATAAAAAAGCAGAGATGTAAGGATTACTATTCATAGCTAAATATCAATTTAATCTAATAGAGCCGAATATGTATATATATTAAAAGAAGTGACGCGCAGCTTGGGAGCTTTTAGAAAATTTTCTAATACCACAAAAACTTAAATGAGGGCACTACACCTCTCACACTACTTTGTAAGGGCGACCAGCAAGTCACAAATTTTAATATATATACATATCCGGCATTATATAAAATTAGTAATGCTAAATAGTAAAATATAAGAAGATAGAATAATCGAAAAAAAGATAATTAAGAGCAGAAAAACAGACAATTAATAGGGAGGCCACTTTGAAGTAGCTTCTTTATTAAATTGTCTGTTTTAGATTAATAATATATATTATAATCAATTTCAGGAAAAATACAGTCATAATCTTCTAAATATTTTACAAAATTTTCATCAATTTCATTATTTTTTATTTGATTATATAATTTAGTAAATCTTCCAACATGATCTTTTATTCTTTTTTTGGCATAATCAACCATTGTTCCATTTGTTATAATGAATAACCAATCACTGCTTTGGGCAAGCAATAGCTCTCTAGCACATTGGTTTAATGCTCTTTTTTGAAGTGAATCTTCTGAATTAGGAAATTGGTGGGCAAGCTCAACCATCCATTCACCTATTTTGTGAAGATGTCTATGAGCATAATCATTTGTAGGGTTAAGCCAAACTTCACTATATCCATTAGCTCCCCAGCTTGATCTGCATGGTGTAGCTACTTGCATTTTAGGATATTTGTCAATATATTCACCTGGAGTTATTAATTTGAAATTACATTCATCGTAATAGATTTTCTTAAATAGAATATATAACCAATAAGGACCTTCATACCACCAATGACCATAAAGCTCAGCATCATATGGACACAAAATAATAGGTGGATTTTCTGTATATTTTGAGATATCATTGATTTGTTTTGTACGGCAATTTAAAAAATGTCCAGCTTGTTTTTCTGCAGAATCTTTTGCCCATTGTATATTATAATAATCCTTATTTTCTGTTTTTCCAGTAATTCTGTGATATTTTATACCAGTATTTACTCTAACACCATTTGATGCAATATAAGGCTTTATATACTCGTAATCTGCATCATATCCGATATCTCTATAAAATTCTCGGTAATTAAAATCTCCAGGATATCCATTAATAGAGCTCCAAACTTGTCTTGATGATTCCATATCACGTCCAAAAGCTACAATTCCATCTGGTGATACGATAGGAGCGAAAGTTCCATATATTGGTGCTGGATTAGAATATAAAATTCCATGAGATTCAGTTATTATATATTCAATTCCGAACTCTTTTAAATATTTATCAGCTTCAGGAATATAACCACATTCTGGAAGCCAAATTCCTCTAGGTTTCTTTCCAAAATATTTTTCATATGTTTGAACACCAACGGCAATTTGAGCCTTTACAGTTTGCTCTGTAACATACAAAATAGGAAAATATCCATGAGTTGCTCCACAGGTAATTATTTCAAGAACCCCAATATCTTGAAAGTGTTTGAATCCTTGGATAATATTGCATTTATATTTTTCTTCAAATATATATAAGTCATGAGAATATCTCTCAAAATAATAATGTGCTAAATTATTAACTCTATCATCATAAGTTGTTCTTTTAATTTCCTTTTCAGCAAGTTCAATATGTGATTTTAAATATTTTATATAACGTTGTTGAAGTAATTTGTTATCTAACATGTTTAAAAGTGGTGGGGTAAGTGACATTGTGATTCTGAAATCAACATGCTCATCTACTAATTTTTCAAAATTCATAAGTGATGGTATATAAGTTTCAGATATAGCTTCAAATAACCATTGCTCTTCTAAATAATCTTCGCTTTCTGGGTGGTGGACAAATGGTAGATGTGCATGTAATACAAAACTTACATATCCTTGTATATTTTTATTCATTCTATTTTCTCCATTGCATTTTTATGATATTTTAAATCCTGAAGAAGGATTGTTTTCTAATTGACTTTCTTGGCTATATAAATCAATTAATTGGTATATATTAGTTTGCTTTAGGTTTGATACATCTCTTTGTTCAAATTCATTTGTTTTTACATTTTTAAAATATAAATTAGTTAATGAATCTTTTAATATATGATCATTAGGTGATTTAATTGTATTTGAATTTACAATATGCAAATAATTTGAATTGTTTTCAAAATTAATTTTATCATCATTTGCAATTTTCTTTCTACCAAGTTCAATATTAAATACACAATCACTTGTTGGTGTACGCAAATACCAACTATTTGTAAAATCGTCTATTTCTATTTCAAAACTTGAATTTAATGTTTTATTATGAACAAGCAAAACTGGTTTTGTTTCATTAAAGAAATTTTCACCGTATTTTTTAATCATATCTTGTCTATCAGCATCAGAAATATCCCAATATATAAATAACGCATGAGGTGTTTGAGCTAATATTTTTATTACAGTTTGATTATATCTGTATGGTAAATCATAATACTCTGTTGGTTGATAGGTAGGAACAGCATTGTCTTTTGAAGAAGTTTCATTTGGGGCAATATTTTTGCTTGAATCTTTTTTTATTTTTGTTGAAATTTTTGTGCTAGATTTTCTTGAATTAGATTTTTTTGAAACAATCGATTTTGATGAAATTGTTTTTTTAGGGTTGACTAAATTTGATAATATTTTATCATCTTTTACTTCATTTTTTTCTTTTGTTACTTTCAAAATAATGTCCTCCTTAAGTTTTAATTTTCTAATCATATACTATATCAAAATTACAATAAATTCAATAGTAAATAAAACAAAATATAAAAAAAAGTAAAATTTTATTTACTTTTAAAATAAAGTTGTATAAAATATTAATTGATATATATAATGGTAAAATGGATGAGGAAAAAAATGTAGAAAAAAACAGAAGATTAGAAAGGAGCATGATTAACATGAAAATTCTAATGTTAACATGGGAATATCCACCAAGGATAGTAGGAGGAATTGCTCGTGTAGTATATGATTTATCTCACAGATTAATTAAAGATGGGCACGAAGTTACTGTTGTAACTTACAAAGATGCTAATATACCAAATTTAGCAGATTTTGAAAATGACAAAGGAGTAAAAGTTTATAGAGTTGACAATTATATGATTACTCCAAATAATTTTACAGATTGGATAATGCAATTAAATTTTAACTTAATTGCAAAAGCTACAGAAATAATTAATGAGGAAGGAACTTTTGATGTTATACATGCACACGACTGGCTTGTAACATATGCAGCCAAAACATTAAAGCAATCATTTAAAATTCCATTAGTAGCAACAATTCATGCAACAGAAGCAGGAAGAAATAGTGGAATACATGATGATGTTCAAAGATATATAAATGACACAGAATGGCTTTTAACATATGAGTCAACAGATGTTATTGTAAACAGTAATTATATGAAATGTGAATTACAAAGATTATTTGGTTTACCATTTGATAAAATAAATGTAATACCAAATGGTGTAAACTTAAATTTATATAATGGTATAAATAGAGATTATGATTTTAGAAGACAATATGCTATGGATAATGAGAAAATAATCTTATATCTAGGAAGACTTGTTTATGAAAAAGGTGTTCAGAATTTGATTTCTGCAATGCCAAAAATATTAAATTGTTATCATGATGCAAAACTGGTAATTGCCGGAAAAGGAGGAATGATAGATGAACTTAAAGCTCAAGTAAACTATTTAGGAATACAAAATAAAGTGTATTTTACAGGATATCTAGATTCAAAATCTGTTCAGAAGATGTATAAATGTGCAGATGTTGCTGTATTTCCAAGTACGTATGAACCATTTGGAATTGTAGCATTAGAATCAATGCTTTCTGGAACTCCAACAGTAGTTTCAGATGTAGGAGGATTAAACGAAATAGTTGAACATGGAGTTGATGGAATGAAAAGCTATGCTGGAAATCCAAATTCAATTGCTGATTCTGTATTAGAGCTATTATTTAATTCACAATTATGTGATAATATTTCAAAAAATGCAAAATCTAAGGTTAAAGAAAAGTATAATTGGAATAAAATTGCTCAAGATACACATTATGTTTATGAAAGAGCTATATGTCAAACAGAAGCTGAAAAACAATTAAAACAACTTGAACAAGAAAGGCAAAATAAAGCAACAAAAGCAAATAATTCAGAAAAAGAGATTTCAAAATTATTAACATTTAAAAAGAAACATGCATATGCGTAGGAGGAATTAGAATTGAATAATATATATGATACAGCTAATAAATTAGCAAGTGAAATCAGACAATCAGAAGAATTCGTAAAATATAGAGATGCAAGAAAATCAGTTCTTGCAAATCCAGATTTGAAAAATAAAATTGAAGAATTCGAAAAAATAAGATATGATGTACAGGTTTTATCAATGGAAAAAGGTGCATCAGACCCTGAAAAAATGAAAAAATTACAAGAAATGTATACAATTTTAATTGAAAATAAAGATATTAAAGAATACTTTGATTTAGAGGTAAAATTTAATGTTATGGTAGCTGATATTAATAAGATTATTGCTCAGTCTATGGAAGAAGTATTTAAAAAATAAGAAAGTTTTTAAGGCTTTCTTATTTTTTTTGTAATATACTCTTTTAAAATTGCAAAAAATGATATACAATAAAGAAAATTTGTAATTTATAAGGAGTAAAGGATGAATAAGAAATGGGAATATTGTAACATAGACACTAAAGAAGTAGAAAAAATAAAAAATCAATATAATGTTAGTGATTTAGTAGCAACAGTAATTGCAAATAAAAAATTAACAAGTAGTATTGAAATATTTTTAAATCCAACAAGAAATGATTTTTATGATCCTTTTTTAATGCCAGATATGGAAATTGCTGTAAATAGAATAATTAAAGCAATAGACGAAAAAGAAAAAGTAATAATATATGGTGATTATGATGTTGATGGAATTACGAGTATAACAGTATTAAAAAAATTCCTAAAAGATAGAGGTTTAGATGTTGATAGCTATATTCCAAATAGATTAGATGAAGGGTATGGCTTAAATAAAAATGCTATAGATAGTATTGTTAAGCAGAAATATTCTTTAATGATAACTGTTGATTGCGGAATTTCAGGTCTTGAAGAAGTTGATTATGCAAATAGTTTAGGATTAGATACTGTTATAACAGATCATCATGAACCAGCAGAAACTTTACCAAAGGCATTGGCTGTTGTTGATGCAAAGAGAAAAGATAATAAATATCCATTTAATCAGCTAGCAGGAGTTGGTGTTGTATTTAAAGTAATACAGGCAATATCTAAAAGATTTAATTTAGAAGAAAAAGAGTATTTGAAATATTTGGATCTAGTGTGTGTTGGAACAATTTCTGACATTGTTCCATTGGTTGATGAAAATAGGGTAATATCAAAATTAGGATTAAAGCTTGTAGAAGTTACTAGAAATATAGGTTTAAAGGCTTTGTTAAAATCAACTGGAGCTAAGACAGTTGATTCAAGTACAATTTCTTTTTGTGTAGCTCCAAGAGTTAATGCATGTGGAAGACTTGGATATGAACAAGAAGCCTTAGAATTGTTTTTAACAGATAATATTGTTAAAGCTGAAGAAATAGCGAGAAGATTAAATAAATATAATTCTGAAAGACAACAAAAAGAAATAAAAATATTTAATGAAGCTATTGAAATGATAGAGCAAGGTGAAAAAAATAAAAACTGCATTATTTTAGGAAAAGAAAATTGGCATCATGGTGTAATAGGAATTGTATCTTCTAAAGTTACTGAAATGTATTATAAACCAAGTATTTTGATTTGCTTTGAAGATGATGAGGGAAAGGGCTCTGGTAGAAGTATTCAAGGTTTTGATTTGCATGAAGCTTTAGGAAAATGCCAAAAACATATAGAGCGTTTTGGTGGACACTCTATGGCTATAGGTATTACTATTAAAAAATCAGAATTTGATGAATTTAAGCAAGATGTTGAAAAATATACGGAAAATACAAATATAAAGGAATTGATACCGATTATTAAAATAGATAAAGAAATTACAATTGATGATATAAATATGGAAACAATAAAAGAATTAAAGAAGTTGGAGCCATATGGTGAAGCAAATAAAATGCCACTATTTATATACAAAAATCTAAAAATAGATTCAATAAGAGCTTTATCAGAAGGAAAACATATCAAATTAACTTTAAAAGATAAGAATGTTGTTATAGATGCAATTGGATTTAATATGGGAAATCTGGTTAATGAATATTTGCTAGGTGATAAAATAGATGTTGTAGGATCATTAGAAATTAATAAATTTAATGGAAAAGAAAGTATACAGTTAAATTTAAAAGATATAAGAAAATCTTATTAAAAGGGGGAGTATACCTATATGTCTGAGATAAAAAATGAAACTATAGATGATATCATAGAGGTAATGAAAAAACGTAATAAAAAATCTGATGTTAAACTCATAAGAAGAACTTATGAGTTTGCTAAACTTAAGCATGGAAGTCAATTAAGAAAATCAGGAGAGCCTTATATTATACATCCTGTACAAGTTGCTTATATTTTGGCAACTATTGGCCTTGATGATAGCACTATTTGTGCTGCTCTATTGCATGATATAGCAGAAGATACTGAAGTAACAATAAAAGACCTGGAAAAGGAGTTTTCTCCTGAAATTGCAGAAATGGTCGATGGTGTTACTAAATTGGGAAACCTAAAATATACAAGTGCTGAAGAGCAACAAGTTGAAAACTATAGAAAAATGTTTTTAGCAATGGGAAAAGATATAAGAGTTATATTAATAAAATTGGCTGATAGATTGCATAATATGAGAACTTTAAAATATTTAAAAAGAGATAGGCAAATAGCAATTTCAAAAGAAACAGCTGATTTATATGCTCCGCTTGCAAATAGACTAGGTATTTATTCTTTAAAATGGGAATTGGAAGATTTGTCTTTTAAATATTTATATCCAGAAGAATATAGAGATATTGTTGAGGGAATTGACAAAAAAAGAGAAGAGCGTTTGAAGTTTATAGATATGGTAATTGAGCAAATAAATGATGAACTTAAACGCCAAAAAATTGAGGCAGAAATTACAGGAAGAGCTAAACATTTATATAGTATTTATAGAAAAATGCAAAGAGATGGAAAAACTTTAGATCAAATATATGATTTATTTGCTCTTAGAATATTAGTAAATTCTGTGAAAGATTGTTATGCTGCACTTGGGGTTGTTCATGAATTATATACACCAATGCCTGGTAGATTTAAAGATTATATTTCTGTTCCAAAACCTAATATGTATCAGTCTTTGCATACAACTCTTTTAGGACCAAAAGGAACACCTTTTGAGGTACAGATTCGTACTTGGGATATGCATAGAATTGCTGAATATGGTATTGCTGCTCATTGGGCTTATAAAGAGGCTTGTAAAAATAAAAAATCAAATGTTGTTGTTCAAGATGATAAATTGGCATGGCTTAGAGAATCTCTTGAATGGCAAAAAGATATGCAAGATCCTCAGGAATTTTTGAAAACATTAAAGACAGAATTATTTGAAGATGAAGTTTATGTGTTTACTCCAAAGGGTCAAATAAAGGTATTACCTAGAGGTGCTACACCTATTGATTTTGCTTATAGTGTGCATGCTGAAATTGGTCATCATATGACTGGTTGTAAAATAAATAGTAAAATGATGCCTATAGTTACAACTTTAAATAATGGTGATATAGTAGAAATTATTACTTCAGATCAAGCAAAAGGTCCAAGTAGAGATTGGTTGAAATTTGTAAAAAGTACTTCTGCAAGAAATAAAATTCAACAATGGTTTAAAAAGAATGAAAGAGAAGATAATATACTTAAAGGAAAAGATTTAATAGAAAAAGAAATAAAACGTATTGGAATGAATTATTCTGATTTGTTCAAAAGCGAATATATTCAAGCTGCTCTAGATAGATATAAATTCCAAACTATAGATGATATGTATTCTGCTGTAGGCTTTGGGGCAATATCTTCTTCTAGAATAATTGCAAAGATATTAGAAGCATATAAAAAAGATAATCAAGATGAAGAAATTGAAAAAACAATTGAGCAACTTTCTAGTGAAAAAAATAATAAACCAAGAGCATCTAATAATGGTGTAATTGTAAGAGGAATAGAAAACTGTTTGGTGAGATTTTCAAAATGTTGTAATCCTGTGCCTGGAGATGAAATTATTGGATTTATAACAAGGGGTAGAGGTGTATCTATCCATAGAAAAGATTGCATAAATGTGAAAGATTTAATTTCACAGGAAAATAGAATTATTGATGTTTTCTGGAGTGAACAAGATAAATCTTCTTATAATGTTGATATACAAGTTATGGCTAATGATAGAAGCGGATTATTAGCTGATATTATAAAAGAAATTTCAAATACTAAATGTAAATTAATTGCAGTTGATTCAAAAGCATTAAAAGATAGAACTGCTGAAACCAATTTGACTATTGAGGTTGAAAACTTAAATGTTTTAAATCAAGTTGTTAAGGCTTTGAAAAAAATTGATAGTGTGTATGAAGTAACACGTAAAAAATAGATTATTTAATAAACTCAAGATATATGGAAGGAAGGATATATCAAAATGATACTAAAGAGAATAAAGGTGGAAGTTTTAAAAAATGAACCTACAAATTGTTATATTGTTGAAGATGAATTATCTAAAGAAACAATGGTTATAGATCCAGGAGGAGAAGTTGAAAAAATAATTGATATGTTAGATATGATTGGGGCAAAATTAAAATATATATATTTGACTCATTGCCATGCTGATCATACTTATGGTGTAAATAAGCTAAGAGCTATAAAAGGTTCTAAAGTTTTAATATATAGATCTGATGTACAAGGACTTAATGATGATACCATTAATTTAGCATCATATATTGGATTAGAGCCTTTTTCAGTGAATGATGTAATTATAGTAGATGAGAATGATTCTATACATATTGGAGATTTAGAGCTTAAGGTTATACATACTCCAGGACATACAAAAGGTGGAAGTAGTTTGTATTGTGAAAAAGAAAAATTGGTTTTTACTGGAGATACAATGTTTAGGGGAACATGGGGGAGAACTGATTTGCCAACAGGAAGTCTTGAACAAATAATGAATTCAATTACTAATAAATTATTAGAGCTACCAGATGATACTATTGTATATCCTGGACATGGAAAATCAACCATGATTAGAGAAGAAAGACCTATATATGAAGAGCTTAGTCCTAGAATTGATTAAAGAAAGGAAGATTTACAAATGGTAAAAATGTATAATACAGATATAAATACAAATGTTACAGTGGAAACTTCTGAAGTAAAAAAAGGAAATTGGATTAATATGATAAATCCAACAGAAGAAGAAATCTTAGGAATTTGTGAAAGTTTAGATATAGAGCAAGATTTTATAAGATATTCTTTAGATTCAGAGGAAAAAGCTAGAATAGATATTGAAGATGATGGAACAATTTTATTTATAATTGATATACCTATTTCAGAAAAAGATGAAGAGAATGTAGTTTATACAACAATGCCAGTTGGAATAATTTTCGTGAGAGATGAATATTTGATAACTGTTTCTATAAAAGAAAATAGTTTAATAAGGAGAATGGAAAGACTAATACAAAGAAGATTAGTAACATATAAGAAAAGTCAATTTTTATTTCAGATTTTTTTCGAAAATTCATCAACTTTTTTGAATATGTTAAAAATTATTAATAAAAAAGCTGAGCAGTTGGAAGTGACATTAAAGAAAAGTTTAAAAAATGAGGATTTATTAAAAATGCTTAATTTAGAAAAGGCTTTGGTTTATTTTACAACTTCTTTAAAATCAAATGAAATTGTAATGGAAAAAACTTTAAGGGGAAAAATTATAAAGTTATATGAAGAGGATGAGGATTTGCTTGAAGATGCTATTATTGAAAATAAGCAGGCTATTGAGATGAGCAAAACATATAATGATATATTAAATGAAACTATGGATATGTATGCTTCTATAATATCTAACAATATTAATGATGTTATGAAAATTTTGACTTCTATAACTATTATTTTAGCAGTACCTACATTAATTGCTAGTATATGGGGAATGAATGTTCCAGTTCCATTACAAAATAATAGTAATGGATTTGTTATATTATTGGCTGTTTCTGTGATTGTGACATTGGGAGTTATGATATGGTTTAAGAAAAAAGATATGTTGAGTTAGTTAATTTTTATAAGTTATTGTTAAGATTTTTTTAACGGATATATAAACCTACTATTATAATAAGCCGGATATATGAATATATATATTAAAAATACGTTCCTTGCTGGTCGCCCGTACAAAGTAGTGTGAGGATGGTAGAGCCCTCATTTTGATTTTGATGAATGAGAGATTTATCTAAAAGCTTCCAAGCTGCGCGTCACTTTTTTTAATATATATATTCATATATCCTACTCTATTAAATTTAATTTGTATTTAATAGTGAATAAGTAATAGATAATAAATTAAATATAAGAGAGCTAGTTGATAACTTATACTGCAAAAAGTATAGTTCATTAACTAGCTCTTTTTTTCAAAAGGTGTATGCCAAATCATTAAGTAAATATGTCATATTACTTGTTAAATTTGAATAAAAATTCATAATTAGATACATTTTTGTATAATATTTAATAGTGTATGGGAGGTTAATTTTATGTTTTTTGTTTTGAGTAAAGATAAAATTATATCGTATATAGTTTCTTTTGGTACTGTGATGATTTTGTTGGGGATTGCGTTTGCTGTGAGAAATAAGAATGAATTAATTGAGGTTGCATCTACTAGTAAAAGCATTCCAATTTATTCTGTTCAAACTGATGAAAATAAAGTGGCTTTAACAATAAATTGTGCTTGGAATGATGATGATATAGATAAAATATTGGAGGTTTTAAGTCAAAATAATGTGAAAGTAACTTTTTTTGTTGTTGGAGATTGGGTTGATAAATATCCTGAGGCAGTAAAGAAAATAAATCAAGCTGGTCATGAAATAGGAAATCACTCAAATACACATCCACATGTTAATAAACTTAGTTATGAACAAAATCTTAATGAAATTAATGAATGTAATAATAAATTGGAAAAATTAATAGGAAAAAAAGCTAATTTATATAGAGGTCCATATGGAGAATATAATGATACGGTTTTTAAATCTGCAGTTGATGCTGAAAGTACAATGATACAGTGGGATATAGATTCTTTGGATTATAATAATTTGACAAAAGAAGAGATGTGGAAGCGAATGGATAATAATCTTAAAAATGGCTCTATAATACTAATGCATAATGGAACGAAAAATACAGCTAATAGTCTAGATTTTCTAATAAAAAATATAAAAAATAAGGGATATGAGTTGGTAAGAGTATCTGATTTAATATATCAATCAGATTATTATATAAATAGTCAGGGAACTCAAATTAAAAATAAATAATTTTAATGGAATAAATATTAAGAAAATGAATAATTTTTTTGTTATAAGATAAAATATTATTATTTAAAATTAAAGTTTCATATAATTAAACAGAAATTTGTAATACATATGAATAATTATTATTAAATCTGTTAGGGGGAAGTATGTTTTTTATAGGTATTATAACTGATAAGAATAGTGAAAATAATATAAAAAATATTATGAAAGATAAGTTAAAAGAAAGTGAAATTGTTTTTTTAAATAATAATAATTTGGAAAATTTTAGAAACGTAAAATTTGATTCTATTGTCATAAATAATGAAATAGAGGATAAATATTTATTAGATAAAATTTTAGAAAAATCTAAATATGTATTATACAATTCTGATATTAAAACAAAAGAAAACTTTTCGAAAGATCTTTATCAAAATATAATTACTTATGGATATAATTCAAAAGCTGTAGTGACAATTTCTAGTGTAACAGATGAAAGTTATTTGATATATATTCAAAAGAATATTGATGGATACAATAAAAGTGTAGGAATTCAAGAAATTAAGTTTGAAAAAAATAAAAAAAATATAAATGCATATGATGGAATGATAACCACTATAATAGACATAATATACAACAAATAGGCTAAGGAAAAATAAGAGAAAAGTACCAAAAAATAAAAAATATTGTAAAAAATAACTTTTTATGTAGACAAAACATAAAAAACATAGTATAATAAAACTTATAGGAAAAACAGTATGAGTATAAATACATTAGATAAACAAATAAGGGGAGGAAAAAATTTTGAATACAAATTATTTAGAAAATAACCATTTAGTATTGGTTGGAAAAGTTACAAGTGATAAAAAATTTAGTCATGAAATTTATGGAGAAAAATTTTACATATTCGATTTGGAAGTACCTCGTTTAAGTGGTAATGCAGATATAATACCCATAACTATTTCAGAGCGATTATTAGAAAAAGATGATTTAGCAATTGACAAAAAAGTTATAGTAGAAGGTCAATTTAGATCATATAATAGTTATCAAAATGAGAGAAATAAATTAGTATTAACAGTTTTTGCAAAAGATGTAAAGTTTGTTGAGAATCAAGAAGAAGAAATTCAAGCAAGTAAGGATTTTGTATCAAATGAAGTTATTTTAAATGGATATATTTGTAAAAAACCTATATATAGACAAACTCCATTTGGTAGAGAAATTGCAGATTTACTTTTAGCTGTTAATAGAGCATATAATAAATCAGATTATATTCCTTGTATAGCATGGGGAAGAAATGCTAGATTTTGTGAGAATATAGAAGTTGGAACTGAAGTAAAAATTGTAGGTAGAGTTCAATCAAGATCATATGAGAAAAAATATGAAGATGGAACATCAGAAACAAAAGTTGCATATGAAGTTTCAATATCTAGTTTAGAAGTTGTAAAACAAGATGATGATGAGAATTCTGAAAATCAAGAAATTCAAGAAGCTATGTAATATAAAATAAAAGATTATCAAATAAAAATGAGGCTACTTTTGATGAAGTAGCCTCATTTTTTGCACTTATTTTTTTGTAGGTATTATAATTTTCTTTTTATCAATTTCTTCTTTTTTCTTGTCTAGTTTTATATGATCTTTAATATCTGTTATTTTTAAATCTTTTCCTGTTCCAGGTACTACTTTAATTTTTTTTGAATTAGCCATAAATATCACTCCTATACTTATTTTATTGAATTAGCTATAATTGATGAAATTTCATCTATTGGCTCAGATAAGTCTTTTATTAGAATTGACGCATCTTCTATATTATATACTTTAGAATATATTATTTCAGTGTCATTTAATGGTGAAATAATAAAATATCCTACAGAATTGTTTTCTGAAAATGCAAAAACTATTATATCTATATTTTTTATTTTGCCAGTTTTAATGTCACCAGTTATATTTAAATTGTAATTTTTTGATAAAAAGCTTTTTAAACTTTTTTGTGTTTTTAAAGAGCTATAATTAAGTGTATCTGTGTTTATATTTAATGTACATGTTGATTTTTTTATTTGTATATATTGATTAGAATTTTCTGTAATTAAAGATGCTTTTTCTGAATTATTAAACTCATATTTGTGACCATTAAGCTCTAGTGTTTTATTAGAAGATTCAATAGATTCTATATTGTTATTTGAATTTGATAAATTTTGTTGCTCATTAATAGAATTTTCTGGTTGATTTGTTGTATTATCGTTTGTAGGAATATCAACAAAATCATTAAAATTATTAAATAAATTTGAATTTACTTTTGTATTTGATATATTATTTTCAGATTCTGTTGTGGCTAAATTAATAGTCATATCATTATTTATATTTAAATCTGAATCAGCCTTTGAATTATTGAAAATATGAATAATTGTAAAAATTAAAGCAATTATGAAAAGTACTATCAATATAAGTAAAAATAAACTTATTTTTTTCTTTCTAACTTGTTTTACATACATAGTTTTATCCTCCGTGAAATTTTTTCTGAAATAATAATAACATAATTTTAATTTTTTGACTATTATTTCTTCTTACTTTGTTATATCATAATTATGAAAAAATGTAAATTAGAATTTTAATATTGACATATTTTACTTTCAATGTTTTAATAAAACATAAAGGAGTAATACAATGGAGAAGAGTAAATCAATAATTGAAGCAATTTTATTTGCAGCAGGTAGACAAGTAGAAATTAAAGAATTGGCAATGGCTCTGGAAGAGAGCTCAGAAAAAATTATAGATGAAATAGAGCAATTAAAAAGAGAATATGATGAAAATGATAGAGGTTTTGAAATAATTAAAGTAAATGATTCATATCAAATGTGTACAAGAAAAGATTATTATGACTATGTTGCTCAAATTTTAGATAAAAAAAGTAAACCTAATTTATCAAATGCGGCATTAGAAACCATATCTATAATAGCATATAATCCAAATGTTACAAGAGCTCAAATAGAAACTATAAGAGGTGTTGGTTGTGATGGAACAATATACAAACTGTTAGAATATGAATTAATTAAAGAATCTGGAAAATTGGATGCACCAGGAAGACCAACAACATATGTTGTATCAGACAAGTTTTTTAAAATGTTTGGTTTATCTAGCTTAGATGAATTACCAGAATTGCCAAAATATAAGCTTGATGAAAATCAGCAAATTGTTATAGAAGATGATGAAAATAAAATTTAATTTTTTTTGTCATTGTAATAATTATGATACAAGTAAATAGTAGATATTATAAAATTTACTGTTTTTGTTATAAATATTTTTTTAGGAGGAGTAATTATGAATGAAGAAAAAAAAGAGGATGTAAAACAAAATGTAGCAGAAAATAAGTCAGATAAGAAAGAAGTTATTGAAAATACAAAACAAAGTGAAAATAACGTATCTAATGATTCTAAGAAAGAAGTAACAAAGGATAATAAAAAGAAAAATATTATTTTATTTAGTGCAATTGGTGGAGTTGTTTTAATTGCGTTGATTGTAATATTATGTATATGTTTAGCTGGTGGAAAACCAAGCAAAAAGCAAGCTGAAAACTTGGTGGAGGAATATACTAAAGCTCTTGAAAATTCTGATGAAGATGATATCTTAGATTTAATAGATACAAAAGGTTATATAATATTTAATGAAGAAGGAGAAAAATCTTTCAATAAAAAATATAAAGAAAAAGATGATTATATAAAAAGATATTTAAAGAAAAATGACTTAGATGATATAGAAGAGGCTGAAGAGAAAATCTATAAATCTATAAAAAGTAAAAACTATTATAAATATAGTTTAAAAGAAATTTCAAGTATAAAGAAATCAAGTAAGAGCAATAAGATTGTTATTATAAAAGCAAAAGTTAAAGCAAAATCATCATATTCAACAGATACTAAAACTTTGAGATTATATGTAATAAAAGTTAGCGGAAAATACAAAATAGTTGGATCTGAGGTTGTTTAAGAGCTTATTAATATCTGCATTGTTATTATAAAAAGGTTATACCAAAACATCGCACACAGAATTACTTCATATTTTGGGCGTGAGAACAAAAATGTGGACTTAAAAAATGTTCTAAATAGAGCAAATTTTAAGTCCACTTTTGTTGTAATATTATAAATATTTATTCGGTTTTTGCCTTACAGTATTTTTTTATAGGGCAATCTTGGCATTTAGGTTTTTGAGCTTTACAGGTGTATCTGCCATGCCAAACAAATAGATGATTAACATCTTTTAAGTAGCTTTTTGGAATAACTTTTAGTAAATCTTGTTCAATTTTTTCTGGATTAGAGTTTTTTGTAAATCCAATTCTATTAGAAATTCTTTTAACATGAGTGTCTACGGCAATACCTTGAGGATTATTAAATGCATCAAGCATTATAACATTTGCTGATTTTCGTCCAATTCCTGGAAGATTAATTAAATCATTCATATTATCTGGAAGATTTCCATTAAATTGTTTTTCGACTATAATCGCCATGTTTTTAATATTTTTTGCTTTGTTCTTGTAAAATCCACAAGGATGGATTATTTGCTCTAATTCATTTATATCTATATTTATAAAATCTTTTGGTTTATTATATTTGGAAAATAGTGTGGGGGTTGTTTTATTTACTCTTTCATCTGTGCATTGAGCAGATAACATTACTGCAATTGCTAATTCAAATGGAGTTTTAAAGTCAAGACTACATTTGGCATCTGGATAATATTTTTTTAATATTTCAATTATATCAATAACTTCTGTTTTTTTCATAGTAAATTCACTTCTTTCTTTCCATAATATAAATATTTGTAACATAAGTCAACTAAACATAATATAATAAAATTAAAGGAGGTAATAAATTATGTTTTGTATGTTAAAAAAGACTTTTGGTGTATGTCTGATAGGGATAGGTTTGGGTATATTACTCGTTTTATTACTTCCTCTTACAGGTTGGTTGTTTTCAATCGGAATAACACTAACAATTTTAGGATTGATTTGGTTAGCAAGTTAAACTTCTCTAGGAGGTGATTAATTTGACAATAGTTGTAAAAAAAGTTCCTAAATTTTTAAGGGGTTTTGTAAAACTAATTTTTGGAATTAAGAATACATAACCGATAAAGGATAATGGACGTTATATATAAAGTTATATTTTTGTAACTTCATATATAACGTCCATTATTATAATTAAGCATTTTTTAAATTACGTAAACATTTTGAACATACACACATTCTCTTTGATTCACCATTAACATCAAATGTTACTGTTCTAAGATTTGGTTTAAATGTTCTAGATGCTCTTCTACTAACATGAGAACGAGCTATAGAAATTTTGTTTCCATATGATTGTGTTTTGCTACATATTGCACATTTTGCCATAACTTTTTGCACCTCCTATATGCGTTAATAAAATTGACTAATTCAAAGTTTATCATATTATTAAAAAAAAAACAAGTATTTTTGAATAATTATAATGAAATTTTCTAACAATATTAATAAATTTAGATAATTATAGGGAAAAAAATAAAATATTTGTTACTATCCATAACTATTTATTCTTAACTACCACATATGTATATATTTAAAAAGTGGAGTTAAGGTGGGGACCGACAAGTTACATTGTATTAGATTTTAAGTATTTTTAATACGAAAAAATCTAATATACAATGTACGCAGTTGGGGCGAAACGTTTAAATATATACATATGTGGCAGTTAGTAATAATTACAAAGTTATGAATAGTAATATATATTTAAAAATTTGTAAGTTTATAATTATATTTAGGGAGTGATTTTTATGTTAATAACTTTTATAAGATCAATAATATTATACATATTGGTATTGGTTGTTATGAGATTGATGGGGAAAAGAGAAATTGGTCAATTACAGCCTTTTGAGCTTGCCATAGCTATAATGATTGCCGATCTAGCTACAATTCCTATGAGTGAAATTGGAATTCCAATTATAAATGGTATAATACCAATTTTAGGTTTGTTAGTTATGCATTTAACAATTTCATATATTAATTTAAAAAGTGTAAAGTTAAGAGGTCTTATATGTGGAAAACCAAGTATTTTAATATATAGAGGAAAAATAAATGAAGATGTTATGATAAAGGAACGTTTTACAGTAAATGAATTGCAAGAGCGATTGCGAACAAATAATATAAGTTCAATAAGTGATGTTGAGTATGCAATATTAGAAACCAGCGGACAAATTAGTGTTATTGAAAAACCAAATAAAAGAAATACTAAACCTGAAGATTTCAATATAATGCCTGAATATGAAGGTATGTCATATGATTTAGTAATTGATGGTGTTATTATGTATGAAAACTTGAAAATTTTAAATAAAGATTATAAATGGTTAAAAAATCAGGTAAATAAATTTAAAATAGAGCCAGAAGATGCATTACTTGTTACTATAAATGGGAACAATGATATATTTTGTCAAGAAAAAAAGAATAAAAAGGGAAAAGGGATTTTATGAGAAGGACATTAATTATATGTATAATAATTGTTATAGCAATAATATTGTGGGATATTATGCTACAAAGATATGTAAAGCAAGTATTTGAACCCATAAATTATATGCTAGATGAAATAGCTAATAAGCTTGATGAAGAAAATGAAATTAATAATAAAGAAGAATTAAAAAATAAAATGGGTGAAGTGGATAATTTATGGGATAGTAAATTTAAAAAAATGGCGTGTTTTTTAGAGCATGATGAACTTGAAAAGGTAAAAACTCAATTTGTAGTTGTGAAATCCGCTATTGAAGTTAATGATAGAGAAAATGCATATGAAGAAATTAATAAAGCTAAGTATATAATAGATCATATAAAACAAAAGGTTAATTTTTCTATAAATAATATAATGTGAATTTTATAAAAAAATAAAGATTGTAATCCCAGTATTTTCTAAGGATATATAGTAGAGCAGAAAAATAAAATAAAAAAAATGAAAAAAAGTGTTGACAATTTTTAGAAATTCTAGTATACTAAACGAGTCGAAGGGAAATGGGCGCATAGCTCAGCTGGGAGAGCATCTGCCTTACAAGCAGGAGGTCATAGGTTCGAGCCCTATTGCGCCCACCATTTCTTAAAAGATATTTAGTAAATGCTAAATATTTTTTAGTTTATGGCCTGGTAGTTCAGTTGGTTAGAACGCTAGCCTGTCACGCTAGAGGTCGACGGTTCGAGCCCGTTCCAGGTCGCC
>CAKPRA010000010.1 GCA_934180065.1 uncultured Clostridia bacterium
TTCATATTTAATCTCATTCCTTCCTTGCCTTCGCTAACTCTACGTCTGCGGAAGGCACAAATCTTTATTAAAAATTCTTTAGCTTGATTTAGTTACCATAATTTAGTATAATATCTTTAGATGTATAGATAGACTGAAGAGCACGTCGGGGGGAGTGGCGAATAATTACCACTTTTGTAATTATATCCCGTATATTTATATGTGACGTGTACCTTTTAAGCACAAATGAGTGCAACATATCTCACTTTAAAGTGAGTGGAGTGCGTAACCTTATCTTTGTATTTAACAAAGTCCGTTAATCTAGCTGGGTACACATAGTAAATGTCTATACATCTTTATTTTTTACAGGAGGTAACAATATGCTAAAAATTTGTTACAATACTTGTTGTGGTATTGACGTTCATAAGAAAATTTTAGTTGCTACTATTGCTACTACAAACGAACGTAAAGTTACCACTTATCAAACCAAACAATTTTCTACTTTTACTAAAGATATTAAAAAACTTAAACAATGGCTTATTAATAATAATTGTAAAGATGTCTGTATGGAATCCACTGGAAAGTATTGGATTCCTATTTTTAACATTTTAGAAGATTCTTGTAATGTTACTATTACTCATCCTAAATATGTTAAAGCTATTAGCGGTAAAAAAACTGATACTAAAGACTCTGTTTGGATTACTGATATTTTTAAACATGGTCTTGTTGAAGGTAGTTTTATGCCACCTCTTGCTATTAGACAACTTCGTGATTTAATGCGTTATCGTTTTAAGCTTGTTAATTGCAAAAGCTCTGAGAAGAATCGTTTTCAAAATTCTTTAACTGTTTCTAACATTATGATTTCTAATATTCTTACAGATACTTTTGGTAAAACTTCCAAATCCATTTTAGAATTAATATTATCTAAAGAAGATAATGTTACTCTTGAAGAAATTATCCCTTTACTCAGAAAAAACTTAAAGTCAACTCCTCAAGAAATTTTAGATTCTGTTGAAGGTAATTTAACCCACGAGCAAAATTCTAAAATGAAAGTTTGTCTTAATCATTATGATAGTATTCTTGATTGCATTAATGATATCGAAAAAGCTATTTTACCTTTAATTGCACCTTTCCAAAATGAAATTAACCTCATTTTAACTGTTCCTGGTGTAAAAGACATTTCTGCTATTACTATACTTTCTGAAATTGGAGCAGATATGTCTGTTTTTAAGGATGCCGAACATCTTTGCTCTTGGGCTGGCCTTACTCCACAATGCAATGAAAGTGCTGGTAAAAAGAAATCTGTTCATGTTAGTAGAGCTGGTATCTATTTAAAGCCTTTGCTTATTCAATGTGCTAACAATGCAATTCGTGATAAAAAATGTCCTTATTTCAAACTTCGTTATGATGCCATTAAAAAACGTAGAGGTCATAAACGAGCAATTATCGCTATTGCTAGAATGCTACTTACTTGCATTTATCAAATGTTATCAAAGAATGAACCATTTAATCACGAAATTTATGAGCAATTAACTCAAAAAAATTTTAAATCAAAAGACAAAAAACTAAATATCAATAATGCAATTAAGTTTTTAGAATCTCAAGGCTACAAAGTTAGCTAATTTTATTAATTGTTTGGTTATTTAATTTTATATATTATTCAAAAAAGCGCTTTTTTAGGGTTTTTATTTTTCATGCGAATTTATCTTTATTATTTTTCAACCTTACCCTCCTAATTTTAAATTTAATAGTTATATTATAATACAATATTGGAAATTTATTCAAGCCTATATATTCACATTCATCAAAAATAAACAGAGCCGGATATCTGGATATATATTAAAAAAAGTGACGCGCAGCTTGGAAGCTTTTAGATAATATCCTAATACCACAAAACTAAAACATGGGCTCTACCGCCTTCACACCACATTGTAAGGGCAACCAGCAAGAAACGAATTTTTAATATATATCCAGATATCCGGCTTATTTAAAATACAAAAAATACTTATTAACTAAATTAATAAGTATTTTTATTTCTAATTATACATTTTTTATTAACTACCAAAACGCTTAGATCTTGCCTCTTCTAATCTTGATCTTCCACCATCTTGCTTTTCAATGTTTTCCCTATTTTTCTGTGTTTGCTCTATATCATTAGCATACTCAATAGCTGTTTTTTCACAAAAAACATTTTCTGAATCACCAATATACGCTTTTACACTTTCCTTTAGGTTTTGTTCCTCTCTAGAATTCAGACTAACTCCCCTTTTCTTAAGCTCTTCATTAATCATTTCCAAAGCTTCATTAATTCTTAAGCTTTCATCTGCAGCTAAACCTTCCATAGTAAAATCAACTGCGTGTCCATGTTTTTTAATAGCTTTTGCATCTTCAGAAATACCACCTTTACCATAATATTTAGAATCTGAATTCGCGCTACGAGCATCAAAAGTTCTCCTTGTAATATTTTCAACATTATTATTACCTTCAAGATTTAAATCTTTAATTGAAGTATTATTTGTTTCAATTTCTCTAGAAATAAACTTATCTTTTTCCTCCATATGTCCATTATGCAATCTTCTTTGCTCTATTAGCTTAATTTCACCATAATCTCCAAGCTCTAAAGTATATCTATAATCTTTATTTCTTGTAGAATCAATACTTCCATATGTATTTTTTTCATCAAACTTACTTTCATCATTTCTTGCAATTATAGTTCTTCCAGAAACATCTGTAGAATTTTCAAAACCATCTACCTTTTCAAATTTTCCATCATTTTCTCCCACAATTACTAACTGACCATTACGTGTAAGCACAGCATATGCATTTCTAGTTTTAATATCAGGATTATTTTCAAAAAATGTATTATCACGAATCTTTGTAATCTTCAAAACATCAATATCAAGATTTTCTTTCAATTGATTTCTCGCCTGTTCATCCACCATTTTATTATCTAAATCCTTATCTTTATCATTATCTTCTTCAGGATCAATATTTTCTTTTGATATCTTACTTAATGCCAATCGTCTATTATTAGAATTATCTAATCGCTCCTTTTGCTTTTCATTCATAACAACTAATTTTCTTCCTAAAATTTCAAAATAAGATTCAATTCTAGATTTTTCATCAACTCCAGCAGCTTCATATCCTGCTTCTTCAATTATTTTAATTTTATCTTTAATCAAATCATCCATTATCTCTCTATCAAATTTAATTAATTCTCCCTGATCAGCTTCAGCAATTTTTTGACAATCCTTATTATATAAATCAAAACTTTTAATAGTATCACTATATTGATTTATTATCTTTTCTTTCACAACAAGAATAACATCATCCAAAATTATTGGTAATTCATTTGACCTCTGAGGTGAAGTTATAGGAATAGCTTTATATGGAATAGAATATAAATATCGCTCTGACGCCCTTTCTTTTCCATATTTATTAACTATGTCATTATTAACTTTTTTCTTAATTTCTTCCAAAATATCCATTTCATCTTTCATATAACAACATCCTTTCCATTAATAGTTTTTATGCACTAAAAGAAAACTCAAAATCTGTTAAATCATTATTTAATCTTACAATATACATAACATTAAAATATGCGTCTTCTTTATCAGAGCTAGAATCTTTAACTTTAACATTAATAATATAATTATTTTCAGACTTTTTATAAGAAACATATTCAAAGCTATTAATACTATAATATTTATTTTTAATGTAATTTTTATAATCATCAACACTATTATAATTATTCTGTTTGAAAGTGCTATTCATATGTGAATATAGTGCATTATAGTCATTCATATTAATCATTTCTTTTACAAATTCCAAACACATACAAGCCTTTTTCAAATCATCTGTATTTTTGTATTTTTCAACAGTTTCATTTAAAGGTATTGTATACGAATCTAACATAACTTCATAATTCATAGGAGATTTTTCTATAAAAATATAATACGTTCCATTTTTATCAATACCAATATATTGTTTTTTATTATCATTAAGTTCATCACTAACATACTCAATATTAGAATCTTTCCATATAATTGGAGATTTTATATATTCATCTAAGCTACCAAATCTCTTATTCCTATATTCTGAATTTAACAAATTGTAAGCAGAGCTTCTATCTGTAACCTCAAGGAAATAATAGTAATCAGCATAGTTTTTAATTGTATTTTTTAATCCCACAGTTCCTTCATATATAGAAAACTTATTGTAGCTATTTTCCTCAATTGATGTAACATTACCTGTTGGAATAGTTACTTTTTCAGAGTTATTATAAATTGCATCATTCATGCTTTTTTCATATTCTGACAATGTAACATTACCTATAGGAGTTATTTTAAAAGTAAAATTATATAAATCAGCATTAATAATAAACTGTTTTTCAACAACTTTGCTATAATCATTTGTATATGCTTTTCCATATACCCAATACTTGTATTCATGATCAAAACTTATCTCTTTAGAATATGATTTAATCGCAAAAAATTTGAAATTACCTTTATCATTATTCAACATATTAATAACATTACTAGAACTCAAATTATTTTTTGCCACATAATCTTTATTCAAAATTGAAATTAATGCTTCAGAATTATTATTATCTAAATAAGAAAAATATTTATTTACAATATCCTGATTAGCCAATAACAAAGACATTGTTTCAATTTCTTTTATACTTGTATCTGTATATAAAGTTGGAGGATTTTCATCAAAAACATGTACTTCATTATTATCACTCTTTTTTCCATCATCAAAAAATTTCAATCCTATTATACAACCCAACAATATTAATAACAAAATTAAAATTACAATAATAATCTTCGCTATCTTAAATTTCTTCATGAGAAAAATCCTCCTTCATATGTATATTACTTTGTATTACTCATCTATTGTTAATACTGATCTATTAATTCTTTGTAAAAAACTAATTGGTTGCCAACCATCTCTATCTCTTCCTGTATATTCAGCACCAGTATCACTAACATACACTTGATTTCCATCTTCACTAATTGCTAAAATACAAACATAGTGTGAATCACTATAATAACTTGTTCTTGCTATACATGGTCGTCCAGATTGTAATTGCTCTATTATTATTTGAGCCAAATCTCCACTTTCATGATATGATGTTTTCTTCCCTATTAAACTTGCTAAAGTTTCATTATGACACGTTGGAGAACCTGTAGTTTTAGCATATGCATTTACCTCCCCTGGGTTCATATCTATTCCATATCCAGAAACTATTACAGCAATTGCATTTATTGCACAACCAGATCTATATAAAGTATCACCTGAAAAACCAGCTAATTCATCCTGACAATAACTACCTTGTTGCTGTTTATAATTTTTATATGTTCTTGTTCCAACAACAAATATATTATTATAACCATCTCCAGATTCTTCTATTTCTTGACCACCGAGGCTACCATCTCCACTGGCTCCACCACCAACTCTAGAAAATTTTCTTATATCAAAAGAGCCTACATCAATAATATCTAGTATTCCATTTCCCTCTTTTTTCTTTCCACTTGCCTTTTCCAACACATATTTATAAATATCAGCCATAAATGAAACTTTTTCATTATTTTTAATCATTCTTTCTACCAAATAATATCTTGTATTTAGATTTTTTAATCTCTCTTTATCACTTAATAAACTCATAATTCCAGAATCTGCACCAAATTTTTCTTCAACCACTTCACTTGATTTTGCAACATATTCAGCATATGTTAAAGGATTATTTTGATATTTTAACATCCAAACATCTGCATTTGTAACACCTGCTTTTGAAGTTTTTGTCGTCGTAGTTGTTGTCGTTGTTCTTGTTGTGTTAAACCAATCCCTATATACGGCAGTACCTTCCACAGTATCCCTATATATTGGTTGTGCATCGTTTGATGAAATATTTTGAACTGTTTGCTCTTGTGAAAAAATTGTTATATCAATTTTACTATTTAAAGCTTCATTTGCCCATTCTGATACAAAATCCCTATCTCGCGTACTTACAAATATAGCCCATAAAAAATCAAAATGTACTGTATAATCCCTTAATGCAGCCTGATAATCAAGATTTGTAATACTATAATCTGTAGTAGTATATTCTTCACTTAAGCTATTTTCTGGAGTAGATTCTCTTTGAGTACCAGGACCTGTAGTTCCACTTGATGTGGAAATAATAGTTGTATATGAATAATCATAGCTGTCTATACTAATAATGTGTCTTGTAGTCTCACTTGCAACCAATAATGTATATTGACTATTACTAGAGTTAACTGTTTGTGAATCTGGATTAGTATTTGAAGATGATTTACCAGATTTATCTATTATATTATTTTTTATATTATCCACTAAAGTGCTCTTACCATCATCTGTTAGATGTAATCCCATGTCATCAGCATTTTTTAATAAACCATTCTCATCATTCAAATTGTCAGTAATATTAATGTATTCTGCCCAATCTTTATCTTTACAATATTCACTCATTGTATTATTAAGTAAATCAATATTTGCATTCATATTGACTGCTGTAACACCAGAAACATTATAATTTCCGGCAACATGATAAATACTGTTATAATAAATAGTTGCACTTGGATATTTTGCATGTAAATTTTCTAAAATTTGTTTTGTTTCTTCAACTTGACTCAAAGAATTAACACCAATCATAACAGAAACACCTTTTGCAGAAGACGGTAAAGTAACTGATTGACCTTGAGCTGAACCACTTCCATTTTTAGTTATAGTAGCCCATTCATCTGATTTTGAACTATCAATACCAATTACAGTTATATTTTTTCCAAGGCTTGATAATTGTGATGAAATTCCATTATATCTTGAATCACCAATAAATAGAAAGTTATCTAAATTACTTACCTTTGTGCTATTTGTTGAGCTAGATTTATTATTATCATTTGTTGATGAACTACTTTTATCTTTTTTTGAATCAGAATCATTTTTTGTACTATTCTCATTCTTAATTGTTGAACTTGTATTAGAAGAATTAGTTGAATTTCTTTTATTTGAGTATAAATCATATATTGCTTTACCATTATTACATCTTTTAATTTCTACGTCAGTACTTTGATCACTTGGTCTTTCAAATTGATGTAAAACTATATTTGAAACTGCCCTCATATCATTTGAAGTTGTCATTAAATTCCATATTGAAGAATATCCTGTTTGTAACTCCTGAACTAAAAATTCTAATTGCATCTGTAAATCTCCAATTGATTTTCCTCTTGATTTAGCATAATTATATAAATTTTGCTTTCTTCCTTCATCTGTCCACTGTGCTAGACCATAACCTCCACCACCAGGACCATTATGTACAAATTCATATTCAGATACAGTGCCATTATCAACTTGTGCAGTATAATTTGCACTGTATTCATCAGGATTAGCATAATAATAATCACTTTGAACACGAACTGATTTACATCCAGATTCTGCTTGAAGATTTCCCATTATACCTGCCGCACCTTCGGGAGTAGCACCACTATCTACCAAAAAGTTAAATATTTGCTCTTTAGCTTCATCTCCAGTTAAATTAATGTTAGAATAGGTTCCAGTACCAGAAGTCATTGTGTTTTTCTTTAGTGTATAATAATTCATAACATTAGGATTTTTTGAAGATATCATGTCTTGAAAAGTTTCTAAATCTGTATATGTTAATATTTTCGTTTCTCCATCCTCACTTTTTCTTTGAATTTTAATTCCACCTTGAATATCTCCTTTAGATTCTCCTCCAGTTATATCAGCATCATTTTTTGATAATCCATCTATCTCATTGCTCTCAACCATTTCATTAAAATCTGATGTAGGGTTGTCCGCTGAATTTGGAGTAATTGAAAAATCTGGATACTGAGTTGCAATTTCTGCTTGTATCATTTTTTTCAATAATTCTCTACGCGTTTTATCGTTCTTTCCCAAATCTCCCAATGCAGAAGATCTATTATCTTCTAATGTTTTTAAAACATTATCTATTACAGTATCAAAATCTATTATATTTCCTTCTGAATCAGTAAATGCATATTTAAATCCTCCAGACCCATCTTCAACAATTGTCAGAGAACTCATTACCTGTGAATTAAGAACATATGGCACATTAGAATTATCACCTTCTATATATTTCCCTTCTTTTTCTTCTGAAGATACTAACATTAATATAAAAAAAATTATACCTAGAATAATTGCTAAAATGCTAATTAATATAATTTTTTTCTTTTTCTGAGCCAAAATCTTAATATTAAATTTTCCTTTTAGCTTAGAAATAGCCGATTTGGAATTTGGTACACCTAAATTAGCACCACCTCTTACATTTTTATTGGCACTTTTTGAGCCATATGAGCCTATATCTTCACCTGTATTTTTAAGCCTCAGACCTTTTTTTATATTATGCATTTCTGCTCTTTTTTCTGGATTATCGCCAAATATCTCTTTTTCCTTTTTTCTTTCTTTTCTTTTATCTTTTAAATCCGAAATAGCATCTTTACCAGATTTTGCTATATTAGCAGTTGTATTTACAATATTTTGCTGTGTTTGCTCTAAATCATTATCTACATATCTCTCTTCTTCATCCATATGTTGTCACCTCCTTACTTGCATATTAATAACCATAGAATTTTCTAATTAAATTTTACAATATAATTCATCTTTTCTGGATAATTAGTTTTCGTTTTTTCATATATTACTTTTCCATTTGAATCTTTTGAAACAGCATTATAGTATTCTTTATTAACAATTTTAATATTATCAAAATACATACCTACAATTTCATTATCAGATTGATATTTAACATTAAATTTTAAATTTATAATTTTTTCAGAATTTGACGGTACATAATAATTTGCATCTATATACTCACCTGAATTAATACTAAAATCTGCATTTTTGTTATTTTTTACATACAAATTACTTTCAACAACATCATTAAAATACATATCAGCCATTGTATTATTTTTTATTTTAACTGTATATATTTCGTAATCAACAAAGACCTGTTTTTCTGTAATTTTAAATGAAAAATATTGCCCATTTGAACTTATGTCTAAATTTTCTCTTCTTATAAAATTTGAAATATTAATTTTTCCATTACTGTCAACTGTAATATAATCTTGTATTGCTAAGCTTTTATCACTTCCAGTTGTTATCTCATCTTCAAGATATGAAACTTTGTAAATGTTATTTTTAAAGCTGATAATACTGCAATTCCTATCAGTTTTAAAAATAGCATTATAATACGAATTTATAAAACTATCTAAACTTGGATATAATACTTTTTTGCAATCATCTGATAACATTTCATATGCAAGATTCTTTTTGTTTTGTTTACATAAATAAAAGAATACTTTGATATAATCTTCCTTTGTTGTTGTATAATTTTTTATTTCATTATAATTATCTATTTTAATTGAATTAGTATTTATATTTGATATACTATTATTTTCTAAATTAGTATTATTAGAAACACTTTCAGAGATAGTAGATTTTCTACTATCTCCTTCAGTTTTTCTCATTTTATCAGCTGTTTTAACAACTAGTAAAAATAATATAACTACCAATATAATAAATCCTATAGCATATTTATTATTATTAAAATATCTATTTAATTTTATCAAAATATCTTCCATATGTAAAAATCCTTACGCTAATTTATTACTAATTCTAATAATATCATTCATTCTTCTTTGTTTTTCAGCTTCTATTGCAGCCTGAGTTGCACCTCCACCCAAGTTTTGTCTAACTTCACTATCAATAAATTGTTTATATGTGTCTTGCATTGCAGAATTTGTTTCCATGCCGTTCCATTTTTTGCCTTCATCATACATCTTTAAAATTGCATTATCATCATTTCCTTGATTATTAGCTTTTGCAATATCTATAGCCTCTGCAGCTGCTTTTACTTCACCAAAAGATTTGAAATCTGTATATGCTGACATTTGTTTAATAGCATCCTCATATTTCTCTCTATCCTCACTAGTACAATCTGCTAACTCATCCTGATATTGAATTAATGTATCTTTTTCACGTAATCTCTTTGCTACATCATCATCAGTCTTTGCCCTTTCAAAATTAACCTCATCAGCAAAATTAGAAATTCCAGATCCAATATTAGTAATCGTGTTTCCAGCTGCTCCAAACCATTTCTCACCGGCTTTAGCACCAATCATTGCTCCTTTTAGTATATCATCTGGTCTACCATTAACAAGTGCACTTGCAGTACCAATCATTAAGCCTGCACCACCCATTATTGCTTTACCTGCAATTTTAGATCCACCTCTAATACCTTTTCCTATTAGGTTTCCAGCCACAGCTTTTGCATATCCTGGAGCTCTTGAGGTATATTTTCCACCAGTTAATGCTCTATTGATTTTTCTTCCTAAAACATTACTTGCAGCTCCAAGTTTACCAACTTTTTTTGAACCATTAGCATTTGGTGCTGGAGAATTTGGACCATTTCCATTTCCAGAAGTTCCACCACTACCACCCGAATTCGGATTTCCTCCAGCAGAGCCACCTCCAGCAGAGCCACCTCCAGAGCTTGCAGAAGATCCTCCACTTGAACCGCTTGGTTTTAATTTTCTTATTTTATGTGTCCTTGGTTTATCGCCATCTTTTCCTCCACCTGTTTTTGGTCCATGAGCTCCAGGACCAATTCCAGCTAATTTACCTAGACCTTCCATTGCAAGTCCTGCACCAAGTGCTCCTCTAAGCATTCCAGTTGCCGGTCCAGAAGAAGCTTTTTCAAATCCAAGTATCTTCTTAATATATTTTTCAGCTGTTATCATATATGCGTATATTGCTATAGCATATATTATATTGTTTTGGAATAATTCACCCGCAGCATATATAAATATAGTATATAGTAATAAATGCATTGGTTGTATCAATACACCAAATAAATAATCTTTAAACCATTGATTAAATGATTGAGCTTTTCCGTCACCAATTTTATCTAATGGGTACATAAAGGCAACTATTGGAGCAATCATCGTTAGAAATGCCAATTGTATAACTCTTTTTATATAAATACTTATAAACATTACAGTTTCTAATAATAACACCCAATATAATATTGTATATCCCATTTGGTCAACCACACCAGATTGATTAATGTTATTATATCCTACTATAAATAACTTCTCCGAATCATATAATGCTAAATTAGAAATAGTTCTTACATAACTCATAGTATTTAATCTATATATAGAAGTAACTGTAAATTCATCATCATTTGGATCTTTAACCAAAAATGCATTTGGTTTTATAATTCCCTTGTTTCCCCATTTTGAAATATCTAGAGTAGGATTATTTCCAAAAGTTTGTTGACCACCATAACTAGAATGTTGACCTTCATTCAAATTAATTGCATAACCATTATTTTCATCAAATATTTCTTTAGAAATACCATAATTGTTAAATTGAATTGCTCTTTCTCTTTCCATTTCCGTGTTTGGCACTGCATCCTGCTCTAAATCTAAGTCTGAACATATATAGAAACTATCCCCTTCCTCATTTTTTATTAAATTAATTATTGCTGAATTTAAATTTAATATAGCAGTCATTATATAATGCATAAAAAACAATAAACAAAGTCCTACAACCCAATCGACAAGCATTCTTTTATATTTAGCTTGTTCTTCTGATATAGATGAAATCAATATTTTTATTCCTATGTATACCAAAACTAACATCATTAGCACAATACCAAAATTTCTTAGATTAATATACACATTTCCTATTGCAGGTGCTAATATAGAAGATGCAACTATAGTTTTATTATTTATAGATTGTATATCTTTCTCAGCAAAAAAATTTACATCAATTATTCCCATATTAACTTCATAATGATCATTGACTTCTTTATAAGTACCTGATGTAAATAGTTTATATGGTGTTATACTAATATTATAAATCTCAGGCGTATAATCAATTAAATCAGACATACTAAACCCATCATCAACTGCATACTTACTTGGTTCATTATTACCAGATAAATACACATCACACAAATGCGCTACTCCATCTGGTAATGATAGAATAACATTTATTGCATCTGCTAGTATTCCCAAAATCTTAGAAGATTTCTTCTTATCTATTCCAGATATTAATTCACCTCCACTTATTTGTGCATCAACTTTTTTAGGCATTATAGAAACAACAGTCATAATACATATTATTATAATTACTATCCTTTTTAGATTATCTAAAATTTTCTTTTTTATCATATATTTCCTCCATCTTGAAACTATATCAACATTTATTTACATATAATTATTAAATACTAAAAAATACTACTTTTATTTTATAATATTTATGTCAATTTGTCAATATTTTCAAGCTTTTCAGCAGTCTTAACTGTCATATTTATTTCTTATAACTTTATTTAAATTTGTTTCCATAAATTCAAACTCTTTTGCTGTAGGCCTTATTGAAATTAATGCTGAATCTTGTCCAACTTTTAATAATCCCTGACCTCTTTGACATGTAACCAAAAATGTAGCTTCACCTTCACTTAATTTAAACACTTCTTTAACATATTCAATCTCTGATTTATCTTGTGCCAAAAATAATTTTGTTTCAGAAGATGTTAAAACTGCTTGTACTTCTTGTTTTTCATAAAAATCTTGGAATCTTTGTGAAATAATAGCTAATGAAACATTTCTTTTTCTAGCACGTCTTGCCATTGTGTTTAAAAAGTCAACAGCCTCTGGATATGGCAATAACATCCAAGCTTCATCTATTAACACACGTTTTTTTCTTGCTTTTCTTCTATCTTCACTGTTTTTCTTTACATATTTTTCCCAAATCCAAGATAACAAAATTTGTTGAGCCAATGGTCTTGCAAATCGCTCTTCCAATTGAGAAATATCTAGGTTTATAAATGGTGATTCATCATTTAAATCAACTGTAGACTGTCCGTCAAAATAAGCCATTTGTCCATCATAAGCTCTTACATATTGCTTCATAACTTTAATCAAATAACTGTAATGGAATTGATAATCTGTGTTTGTATTATTTGCTGCTTTTTCTTGAATCTGTCTATACCAACTTCCAATTGTTGGAAGATCTTTTTTCTCTTTTACAATCTTTCCATTAATAACAGCTGCAGATTCGCTAATATATAAGCTTTGAGGGTCACTAGTTATACCTAGTCTAGCATATTCATCACCAACTGATTCTGCAATTATCTGTTTCGTAAGTTCATTTACCTCTTTACTCTTTGTGCTACCTTTTGACATTGTTAACAATGCTTGTGTAACATCTTCAATTTTACTTTCAATATTTAAAACTTCTCTTTCTCTTCCTGTAATTTCGTCTTTTATAGTTTCAACTTCAATATCAAATAAATTAATAATTGTACCAGAATTTGGGCTTATAACAACATTTGTTCCGCCCAAACTATCAGCAACTATTGAATATTCACCTTCAGCATCAAGAGCCAAGCTTTCAATTCCCATTAAAACTGCTGATCTAGAAATTAAAGTTTTCATTGTAACAGATTTACCAGCACCAGATTTAGCAAATATAACCATATTATAGTTAGTTAAACTTTCATGGAAATTATCAAATAAAATTGGCACACCAGTTTGAAGATTATATCCAAGAGGAATTCCTGTTGGATGTCCAACTTCGGATGATGTAAATGGGAAAACAGTTCCTATAGATTCTCTATCAAATAAATGCTTTTCTGTAATCTTTTTTCTCATTAAAGGTAAATTCGTTCTAAAAGCATCATCTTGATTTGCCCAAGCTGATTTTATATCAACAAGATTTTTTGCCATTTCAGTTGATAATAAACGTGTATATGTATCAAGCTCTTTTAAATCATATGCAAATAGAGTACATACAATTGTTGCTTCATACATTTTATTAAATCCAGCCGCAATTTCATCTCTTAACTGTTCTGTTTCCATTCTTTTTTGAGCTAATAATCTAGCTCTATTTATATTTCCTCTATCTTCAGCTAAAAGTCTTTCAGTTTCAAGTTCAGTAATTGTTCTATTTAAGTCATTTTGAGATGTTGATTCTAGTATAGGATTTATATAAACAGATGTATTTATATCTCCAAACATATACATATCTCTAAATAACTCCGGAAAAGTACACATACGAGGCAAATTCGCAACAAAGAAAGATCTAGCAAATCTATCTGTGCTTGAAATTATCTCTAAATGGTCTAAGCTTGAAGCATCAATACCTGTTGGGGCAATCATTTCTTTTATAGTCTTTTTTCTTATAATTCTTTTAGACATTTCTTGCTCAACTTTTTCATTGTTTACTTCTTTATTCAGCATTTTGTTTTTTAGCATTTTCTCTTGCCTCCCTTTCTTTTAATAATTTTCTTCTTCTTAGAATTTTTGCTCTTCTAATTCTCTTTTCTTCTTCAGTTAATTCTCTTTTTTCTTTAGCAGGCTTTTCCTCATTTATAGTTTCATCTTTAATTAGCTCTTCATCGTTATTTTTAAATCTATTTGCTTTTCTTTCTTCTTTTTCTTTATCTTCTTGCGCCATTGTTTTAAGCTCTTGTTTAGTTTTTTCAACAATAGATTCACCTAAAACACCTTTTCTACTATCAACTAACTGATTAGCATATCTATCAATATATTCTTGCATTCTTTTTTCACGTTCTTCAGCAGCTTTTCTTATTGTTTCAATTCTTTTATTTGTTCTTCTATAAGCTTCAATTGCTCTTTCGTTTCCTTTTCTTTCAATTTCCTCATTAATAGCAGCCATTCTTTTTTGCAATACATCTTCAGTTACAGAATAGAAAGAATCAAAACCTGATTGGCTCATATATTCCTCAAAATCATATGTATCACGTTGTTCACGGTTATATGAAATAAATAATAATTCCACAAGCTCTTGTGATGTTAAAATTCTACCACGAACATCGCACTCAGATAATGTATTAACTAAAGATTGTGCTCTTGTATATAATTCAGAAAAAGCCATACTTCCAATTTCTCTTTTGTTATAATCACCAGCAGATGTTATTTCATCTGTATAATAAGGAACTACAATATAATAAGACTTTGTTGTTAAGTCACTATCTTGACTCATTTGCTCTGTATTTTCAATTACGTCTTTTGCATATTCATATAGATTTCTTTTTTTAGTTATTTCTTTCAGCTCTTTTAATATTTCATCTTTTGTGTAATCCCCTTTTCTTTGCATTACAGAATATTTTTGCTCTTCTTCTAACATGTCCATTTCAATTGCTTTTAAACGCTCTCTATATTGCATTGTACTTTGCCTTAAGTTTACTTTTCTAGTTTGAACATATAATTGTATTTCAAATTTTAGTGCATTTAGAAAGTTTATAAATCCTTGCTCAACACTATTTTTTTCAACACCAGATAATAAGTCATAGTTTACACCTTTACACTCTATAACCATTAAATATCTCTTTCCATTATCTTGAACAATCATGTTGTCTTCAACTGTATCAAATTCCATAAATCTGAATATAGACCTTTTAGCCTTCTTTTCATCTTGTTCATCATTTACTTTTTTATCTGTTTTAGATCCATCTGTTTTTCGTATTTTCTCTTTATATGTTATATAAAATAAAACACCTAGTAGTATTGATATGACAAGAATAATCATAACAATCATTAATTTTAAAAAGTCATCCATTATTTAATGTACCCCCTTCTATTTCTATTAAGCATTTCCATCTTCTCTTCTCTCAAGGCTTGCTCTTTTGCTTCTTTTTCTTCTTCTTCTTTTATTTCTTTTTCAATTTCTTCACGTTTTAGCTCTTCAACATCATAAACATATAACTTATGTCTATTAAATCTAAACTTTATTGATTCAAATATAACTTTGTCAATATCAATTCCACCAGCTTTTTTTGTTATCTCGAACCTATCATTCTTAGGAACCTTAAATGTTCCAATAAGAAATCCTAAAAGAGCTAATATAACTATTAAAACAATTCCAATAATAGAAAACACATTACCTTTAACTTTTAATAGCTCTCCAATCTTCATAAATATCCATCTAAAAAGTACACCAATCAAAATTCCACCAACCGTATAAATTAGGGCTTTTTTAGAAAATATATAAAATAGCCTACCTTCGCCTTTAGTGTTTCTTGGAATATTATATGTTCCCATAATCGTCCTCCTTACTTCTTTTTATTAAAATTAATATATATTAATTATTTAGTCAAATTAAATATATAATATATAAACTATATTATAACTAGGGATATAATAAATTTAAATATTATTTTACTTTTTTTACATTTTTTTTACATTTTTTTAACTTTTTTGTTATATCAGTTATTAGTTTAGAACGTTTTATTTCCCTAAGTTTATAGTATTTCTTTTTTATAATACAAAAAAGCACAAATTGTTAAATCAATTTTTAACAATTTGTGCTTTTTAATTCATTTAATGTATTATTTCATTCCATATAAGAAGTTAACTATTGTTGTAGCAAAGACAATTATAAAAATACCAACAAAAACAGGAATTAAAGATTCCTTGTATTTTGCTTTTTCTTGAGTTCCTCCAATAATAAATTTGATACCTATTATTAGCAATGTAATAAGAGAAATGACTATTGAAAGTACCCAAATCACGTTTATTATAGTTTTAACGGGATTGTATATTTGTTCACTACCATTCAAATCTCCACCAGGCGTTATTTGACCTGTTATACCAGAAACATCCGCAGCAAAACTTGGTTGAACAAATGCAAATGCTAATAATATTGTTATTAATATAATAACTGAATTTTTTAAAATCTTTTTCATTTTTTTACCTCCTAAATTAAATTTAATTTTATATAAATATTTCATTTGAAATAATATTAAAAACTTATTAATTATATTTTTCATTGAATTTTAGTTAATTTATGTAATATTTAAAATCAACATATGATTTATTATCTGTTATAGATAATAATAATACATCAACCTTTTCTTATTGCAATAAATCTTTTCCAACATTTATCGCAATTCTCCAAATTCCAAATCCTCCAAATATAATAAATATTCCCAATACATATATAATTATTTTTTCTTTTACTTTTGCCTTTCCAGCTACACCAGATGTTATAAATTGTATTCCTAATACAATTCCTACCACAAATGCCAATACAATTCCTATTCCAAGCATTACATAATATACTTGATCAATTGCTGATTGTTCACTTGCAGAATCAAACATATCTTCACGTGATTGTTCTCCTTTAGAGATAAAAGTATCTCCACCTTTTTTTATATCAGAAAAAGTAAATGCTGCTTCAGAACGATTTTGGAAAACTACTGTTATAATCATCATTATTGCTATTGTTAACAAGATAATTCTTTTCAAATTTTTTTTAATTCTCATATAGCTCTCCTTTCATTATATCCTCTCTGCTAAACCAACTATTATACGAATGATTGTAGCTAGAAAAGCTATAAATCCAACTCCAATTACCATAGGAATTAACTCTTTTTTATAATCTGCTTTTTCATTTACCCCACTTACTATATATTTTATTCCGAGTATCATAAATGAAATTACTGCTACTATTACTGATATTGCATATAGGAAGTTTGAGATACTTTCTGCATATTTAATAACAATATCTTGCTCTATCCCATCCGACCCGGGACTATAAGTATATGGATCTAACGCATCTGCCTTTGCAATTGGAGTACAAAAAATAACTAATAAACTAATTATATTGATAATTTTTAGTAAAAAAATCTTTGATTTTTTCATTTTTCCCTCCTTATTACAAATTTCGACTATACTAGATATTAATTTTATTTTACTACAAGAATTTATTTAAGTCAATATATCTTTATTATTTTGATATGTTTAGTTTTACATAAATATTTATGTAAAACTAAACATATCTTTTTTATGTATTACTTACTAAATTAGTAATAAATAAGAACCACAAAAAGAGGTAACACAACAAAGTTTACCTCTTTATTAAATATAATTTTTAAATTATATTATACTAAACAATTAAATTATATAAAAATTAAAATTTTCTTTTTCTTGCAGCCTCTGATTTCTTTTTTCTTCTTACGCTTGGTTTTTCATAATGTTCTCTTTTACGAACTTCTTGTAATACACCGTTTCTAGCACATTGTCTTTTAAAACTTTTTAATGCTGCCTCAACATCTCCATTTTTAACTTTGATCTCTGACATAATATTCCCCTCCTTCCGGCATTGCAATTAGTCTTGCTTGGGATGTACATCGTTTTATGTACGAGTAACATTATATCCTAGTTCATTTAGTATTGTCAATACATCTCAATATTATTTTTGCAAATTCTTTATATTTTTTTACTAAAGGTAATATTTAACATTTGTCCAACTATTATCTTTCATATCTTCAACATATTCATCTGAATTTGATATAAATATTAAATCATCTATATCTCTTATAAATCCCCACTTCAAATTATATTTTTCTGCATATACTTTAAGAGCTTGATATTTATTTTCAACTTTAATATCTATATTTTTTGAATATCCGTAAGCATCTTGACCACCTTTTGTTTCTATTATCCAAATATTTCCGGCAGTATCACCAACAATGTAATCAGGATAAAAAGTCCATGCTTTATTCATTTTATCAAGATATACTATTGAAAAGAAATCATCTGAAGACTCTCCATTTTTATACCAGAATTTTACTTTATCAGATTGCTCACAATATTTTTCAAATTTAGATTCTGATTGAGATTTTAGTGTTGTAGATGGATAACCATAATAAACATTTTTGCTCATTTCCTTAAGATTTTGATCTTTTTTATCATATTTAACAGTTATTCTTTCAGGGAATCTAAATTCCTCAACTTTTTTAAATTCTGTTTGCAATTTTACTCTTTGCTCTCTTTTTTGAATAACAGCATCTAATATATCATATTCCAATTTTCTCTCATTATTAATTATAAATGCATAAAATTCTTTTTTATTTAATTTTAATATTTTCTGTGGAAATTCAACATTCCCTAAGAATAGTCTTTGAAGTATTGGTGATAGATATTGATATATCATTCCAATTTTTGATGCTATTACATTTATTGAATGGCGAAGATCTAATCCATTTTTATATGTATCTACTGTACTTTGAACTCTTATTTTTTCGCTTTTTGTAAAATTCTTTTTATTTATCTCAATAGCATTTCCTTGTAATACATCATTTGTAATATTTTGATTAAAATTATATCCTTTTTTAGAAAGTTTTTCTTTATTTTCATCTACAGTTGTTAAATCATATTCTTTAGTAAAATACTCATATATTGCTTGAAATGCTTCTCTTGGTGCAAAATTATCTGCATCTGTATTTTTTATCTCTTTATATAGTTTGAAATTTCTAAATTCATCTTTTACAAATAAACTTTTAACATTACTAGCATGTCTTCCAAGCTCATGTTTAACAGATTCTGTATATTCATCATCAAAAGTATATAAGTAACAATTGTCTAGTACTTCATTTCCGTAGTGTTTTGCCTCAGGCATTCTACGAATTCTTCCTAAAGTTTGAATTTCAAAATCCTCATGCATATTTTCTCTTATTTTTACAAGAACTTTTGCTCTTGGACAATCCCAACCAGTAGAAATAGCTTGTTTCATAATTAGGAAACATTGCTTTGCATTATTTTCGCTTATATCTTCTATATTTTCTTTTCTATCTGCAAGCCATATAGCTAATAATCCATTATCATATGTAAATCCTTCTTTACTTAAGTATTTTTCAATTTGATCTATTAAATCTTCGCTCATACTTGGTAATTGTATTATTACTAATGGATTATAACTTATTCCATTTTCCGTACATGCATTTCTTATTTCTCTTCTTTTATTTATAGCAAGATTTAACAAATATTCTATTTCATCATTTAAAACAATATTATTTTCAATTCCTTGATTTATATATAAAGATTTAGTTATTAATCCAGAATTTATAACTTCCATTTCATTTATTTTTATATTATAAGCTTCATCATTTCTTTTTGTTGTTGCAGAAACTCTTACTATATATTCAGGATTAAATAGATTAGTAATATTTTCTGCTTTTTCTGTTTTATTTCTATGTTCCTCATCAACAATTACAATAAATTTCATTCCTTCTGATCTTGCATTTTCAACTCTATCATATAAATTACTTTTTTCTAGCTCTTTTAAGGCTGTATTTCCTTTTTTGGTTACATTTTCCCAGTTTATAAAAGCTGTATCTTGCTCTTCAAAACCATTATTTAATACATCTGCTAATGTTTTTGTTGATCTGTTTTGTAATAATTTTTTCATTTTATTTTGACTTTGCTCTTCTAATTCTCCAGAGCCAGGTGTTAACCAAATAAAAACATAATTTTTATGCTCTAATAAAAATCTATCAATATATTCTAATAATATTACTGTTTTTCCACTTCCTGTAGGTGCCTGTATTAAAATCTCCTTTTTCTCTCCAAATACTGTCTGCTCTAATAATTCCTCTACACATTTCTCCTGAAAATCTTTTAACTTAAATCCTACCATGTTCAACCTCCATTTTTAAATTTTGGCAAATCAAATTTACTCTTGGTTCCACAATTTATAATTTACCACTGTTCTATTTCCGTAATTTCCTTTTCAAAATAATAATCTGGCATATAACATATTTTGATATTATTTTTTTCTAATTTTTCAATTTCGTCTTTAGTTATTAGTACATTATTGTCTAAATATATGATTTTACATTTTTTTAATAATTCTTCGCTTTTAGCAAATTTGTCAATGTCTTCATCTGAGAATATTATTTGAATTGTTCCTTCTTCTATATCTGTTCCATTTTCTAATTGTACCATTTCCCTTGTATATTTTGATAATTCATTTACTATATAATATCCTTCATCTTCTCTATTAAATCTATCTATATATTTTACTGTATAATATTTTAAATTGCTTTCTATTCCTTTTACATTATATCCTTTTTGATTTTGATATCCTGTTATTATTCTTTTTGTTCTTTCATATGTTATTTCCTTACAGATATTATTTTCATTACTATTACATAATATAAATGATGCATCTGTTCCCTTAAATTCTTCTAATACTGCTTGTGCAACTGTTCCAGAACCCGCAAAAAAATCAAGTATTATTGGCTTTTCTACTTTTGGTGATATTGCCATTTTAATAATTTCTTTATATAAACTTACTGGTTTTGGTGTATTAAATATTTTTTTATCTGGTAAAATTGATAATAGCTCTTTTTTACCATTTGTTGATGTGTCATACACATCAGCATCAAACCAACTATTTCTTATTTCACCTTTCATTTTTACTTCATTGTAAAAGACTTTTAATTGTGGTTTAGATGTTCCATTTTTTCCAAATACAATTCTTTTTTCTTCTAATAATTGCTTATATTTTTCTTGCTCCATTCTCCAACATCTTCCCTTTGGTGGCAGATATTTTACGCCAGTAATTGGATTTTCTATTTCATATGTTAGATTAGGTCTAATATTAGGAGCATCAAATGGGTCTGCTTTCCATATTCCCCTGGGATCATTATCTGGATTTGAATACTTGCTTGAATCTGTTTCTTTTGGTTGAATTACAAAATCTCTTAGATTATACCAAGTGTCTTTATTATTTGCTTTTAATCTACGATTTGTTATTCTTCTCTTTTTTGCATATGCTAATATATATTCATGGTTAATGCTTATATCCGTATCATTTTGTATTGATGTTCTATTATGCCATGGAAAACATGTTATAAAGTTTTCCTCACCAAAAATATCATCACATAATAATTTTAATTGTGCAAATTCATTATCATCAATATTTATAAAAATTACACCATTATCTTTTAATAATTTTTTAGCAATAATTAACCTCTTACTCATAAAAGATATCCACTTACTATGTTTGAACGAATCTGTCTTATCTATATAATTATCGTCATACACAAAATCATTTAATCCCCTATTATATGGTGGATCTATTATTATTAAATCAATTTTGCTTTTATGAGTTTTTTCTAGCAAATACAAACTGTGAAGATTGTTTCCTTCCAGTATAAAATTAGTAGATTTTGACTCATCAAATTTTAGCTCTAATGATTTATTCTCTTCAAATACCGGTATTTTGTCTTTAATTTCTTGATCTATTTTTTCTTCATGGTTTTCCCAAACCAATCCATATTTTTTTCGCTTTAATTCATTTTCAATTTCATTCAAAGTTAATAAAAGTTCTGTATCATCTTGTAATTTTGATCTCATTATTTGTATATTTTTAATTATTTTTTCTCGTTTTTCTCTTGATAAGTTTGTGCTCATTTTTTCCTCCGAATACTTTAAATCTAACCTCTTTTATGAATGTTATCGTATCACAATTTTATTGTTTTAACAAGATTTTTTGTACTAAAATATTGTTATAAAATGCTATAAAGCTCTCAGTTTAATGTTCTGAGAGCTTTTTTTATTTTTTTTTGCAATCCAACAAGAATTCAGTAAATTCATAATCCCCCCAATCAAGTTTATAAACTACGTTTCTCTTTAACATGATTTTACAAATATCATCATTTCTTTTTATCATACATTCTAATGCCTTTGTCCACCTATCATTGTTATTTAATATACCAAATATCCAAAAACCGTACATATATTGTGAAAATTGTTTTAGTATATTATATACAAAAAATCCTTTTCTATATTTAGGCATTATCCAAAATTCATTTACACAATTAAACTTTTCTTCTTTTTTTGCAATAATAAAGCCTGCATATTTTTTATCCACTTTTATAAGATAGACTTGATATATGCTTTTATCAAAATATTTTTCAACATTTACTTTATCAAATTTTCCATTATCATTTAAGTCATAATTATAATATTTACTAAAATCATAAGAATAATATTCAAATAAGTTTTTTAATATATTTTCATCATGTTTACAAATTATTTTTAATTCAATATTCATAAAAAATCCTTCCTTTAATCAATTCGTTTTTTAGCATTATATCAAAAAAATATATATATTCAATAAGGCAACTTGCTTATATAGCAAATTGCCTTATTTAAGTATAGGTTAAAATGTAGATATTATTACATTCCTATCATACAAACTGCAGTCATCACTAATATTAGCTTCTTTTTTTGCAACGTCAATTATTGATTTAGCACTATATGGCACGCCGTCTTTATACCATACTTTCTTTGCGGGAATATAACTTCCATTGGCCCTGTATGGATCCGAATAATCATGTTCAGCAGCAATTGTCACATCAGCAGTCTTTCCATTTGATGTATTCCGAACACGGCTACCAACAACAAATTGTGTTTTATTTTCTTCTCCATAAACTTCAACCTTTTGTATGTATATATCATATACCATACAATCAGGATTATAGTTTGGATCAGATTCGTAAAACGAAATCAACTGCTGGAAGCTCTCAAGCTCAGAAATCTGTGGTGTTACTGTTTCGAATTTCTGTGTGATGTTTATCGATTCATTAGAAATTTTACCACTCTTTGTGGCATCTTCTGATGTACATGCTGTGCAAGCTAATACACATCCCATTGCCAATATTGTGACCAATACTTTTTTCATTGTATTTTCCTCCACTAAATTTTTAATTGGATTTTTCATACTGATTCAAAAGAATACAGTGTTATGTTAACATCTTTTTCTCTTTTTGTCAACAAAAAAGAGGCCTCGGCTAGGATAAAGACATGAAAAAATTTTTTGTGTCTTTAATCTGTCGTAAAAATATTTGATTTTGTATTATTTTAATGTTATAAATATGTTAGATATATATGAATTCATATATTTTGTTTACTAAAAAATACTGGTATAAATTTTCTATACCAGTATTTAATATTATTATCTTTCCATATCTTCAGATTTTCTCTCTTTTTTTGCTTCTTTTAAATTGTCTGTTTCCATATTTTTTACAACATCTTGTACAACCTCGTATTTTAGACTATCTAAAAACTCATTTCGCTCTGTTGAAGGATCTGGATTAGGTGTATGAGATTCAGGCTCAGGCAATGCTTGTTGTTTTCTTCTTTGATTCCAATTTTTAAATCTTTGAATAAATTGAAACCATTTTGTTTTTTTGGGTGTTGATGAATCTGTAGTTCTTGGTGTTACAGGCTCTCTCTTATTCTCAATATTTTCTAAAGCTATTTGATGATTTCTTATAGATTTATCATACCCTTTGATTTGTCTATTTAAACTTGAAATGTTTTTATTCATTGTTGCATTTAAGTCAAGATTTCCTTTTCCATCAACTGCAAATCCTTTGTCTGCTAGTTCATTAATATCTTTTTCTGTTATATTTAATCCGTTTTTTGATATATATGCCATTAAAGGAGTTTTATTTTTCGCAATTTTTGCTTGTGCTTTAGGTAATAATGTATTCTCTATCTCTTTTGCTCTAGCAGGGTCTTTATACATATACACATTTGATTTTCCAACCATCATTTTCATTCCATCAAGTTCGGCTTGTAAATCTTTCATTTCTTTAGTTGCTGTCAAAATACCTTTTAAATTATTACCTATGGCAGGGTGGTCAGTAACTAATTGTTTTAAATCTGTCAATCTACCTTTCTTTTCAACTGCTTCTTCTTTTCCTTTTTCTAATTTAGATAGTTTTCTATCATATTTTTTTTTCATGACTTCATCTAAATGCTTTTTCATTTCTGGATTTTCTTTAATTTGCTTTATCCTAACATTGATTTTAGTTTGTATTAGCTTCATCTCTTCTTTTTTTCTGTATGTATCGTCTTGAACCGCTTTTATTTCTGTATCTATTCTTTTTATTTCTCCTTCTGCTTGTTTTTCAGCAACGGAATTACTATTTCTTTTAGCTTCAATTAATTTTCCTTTCCAGATTATTTTGTCATCTGCTAAATCATTTGCCTTACTTTCAAGGCTTTCAATTTCTTTGCTGGCTGTTTCTAAAACACTTTTAAATTTCACATACTCTTTATTTAGTGTTTCTAAATCCATATTAATTCCTCCTTTCGTTTTAAGAATTCAACGCTACATTACAAGTATTTAATATATTGTCTATTTTGATTAATAAATCATCAACTTCCACTTTTAATTCTGCTATTTCATCTATTGACAAATTTTTTAATAATTCGTCAGATATTTCTAATTTTTCTTTTTTCATATAAAACCCCCCTTTTAAAAACACGATATACCTATCCTGGGCCTAGATTTCCTTTTTTATTGAACATCTGTAAATGCACTATCTGTAAATAAATCAACATTTGATTGAGCAGTTCTTTGATATTCAGTGTCATATGCTTCAAGTTTTGTAACTATTGAATGCTCACCTGAATCTAAAAAGCTTAACATATCCTCAACATATTGTTTAAGTGCACTTGCACAATTTCTAACTCCTTCTGATTGTTCTCCACCTATGAATGCTAGTGAAACATCAGCTCTTTCAGCAATATCAGTAATATACTCTGTAATATCACCTTTTGCTATTGAAACTAATGAAGAAACTTCTTCTGCTAAACCTGTTGTTATATATCTATCTCCTCCTGCATTAACCGCTTTAATTGGGCTAATATCAATATCCAATGTTACTGAATCGATTGGGGCTAAATTTGGAGCCTCACCTTCAGTTTTTGCAGCCCACTCTGCACCTGCTTCTGCTATTTTTTGATTAAATTGTTCAAATGCATTTGTTATTTTTGGTGCATATGAACTAATATCATTTGCAAATTCTTTAAAATATTCTACTGCAACTTCTGAAAACCATAATTCTGAAATACTTGATACAATACTGTTTATATTTGAAACAATTTTTTTAGCTGTATCTTGTGCTTGATTATTTATTTCCTCTCTTATACTTTCAATATTTTCTTTATTATATCCTATTTCTCTATTCATATAACCTGTACTTCCTCCAGCTGAACCCATTATAAATTCCTCCTTATTAATTATTTTTATATAATATAGAATATCTATTAATTTAATAAAAATCAATATTTTTTAACAATTTAATATTATTGTAATATTTTTGTAATGCCTTTGTAATGTTACACTTTAAAAAATTATTAATTCTGTGCCATTTCTTATATTAGTATCTATAATTTTACTTGAAAAATTATAAATTTCTGAATTTGCTTTATTATAAATATTAGGTATATATTTTTTTTCTAAAAAAACTTTATTCAATGAATCAATTCCTTTAATTAATGATAACAAAACTCCAAATACAGTTTTATTAACTGGAATCCACACATCATACTGTTTTTCTAATTGAGGTACATACAATTTTACTAAAACTCTATTCATCATTTTCCTCCTCATCAATTACGCCTAAAAGCTTAATAAACGTTGATTTTCTTCTTAATGAAGCATAACCAAAACTATCTTTACAAATACTTGTTATTTCTCTCTTTTCAATATTTGATTGAATTGTTGTTTGTGTATCAAATCCACTTCCAATGTAAACTCCAGTTCCTTGATTAACATATCTTCGATACCAAGAATCAATTTGTGAATTTTTAATTTTAGATGCATTATCTATAACAATAAAGTTACAATTTCCGGCTAATTTTGCGCCATTAAGATTTGATGTAAAACGTTCTTTTTCAGATCCCAGTTTGTCTAAAAATTTTCCTATACCAATTATTATATATAAAATATCATTTTTCTCTCTATTAGTATAATTATTATTTATTCTTTCAGTCATTTTATTAAACCTATTAACAAAGCCATCTTCACTTTTAATTACTAATTCCTCTTCATCAAACAATACAATATCTACATTATTTAACATTTTGATTTCTTTAATTAATGCAGAAACAAATTGGGTTGTTTTTTCGACATCAATAGCAGTAATAATTGTAACAATATCCTTTTTAAAATTATATAAATATGGCTCAATATTTCTTGTCGAAATTCCAATTGGCACACAAGTTAAATCTTTTAATTTACTTTTTACATCTTCAATATTTACAACTTTTGGCACTACCGGAATCTTTGGAGCACATAATTTATTTTTCTTCTTTAGTTTATCTATAAATTTTTTCATAGATTCATTTATATTTTCCGCTAAAAACATTTTTGCAGTTTGAAATTCATATACTGTATCATCATCCACAGTACATAAGCCTCTGCCGTATAAATTTGATGGTTTCTTTCTTTTGGCTTTACTTAAAATAACAGAATAATCATTTGTCAATAATTGTAAAGTTAATTTTCTTTTAAAATTTTGACTTGTTCTAGTTCTAACCTCATTATAAGCATTTGCAGTTATTATGAATACAATACCATATTTATTGCAATTTTTAAAAATTCTGTTCAATTCTTCTTCCTGTCTTATAAATAATTGGAAAAAATTTCCGAAATCATTTATCATTACAACAATCATTGGCATTGGCTCTTTACCAGTTTTAAGATAGAGCTTATAGCTTCCATTATAATCAATCAGCATTTGTTTTCTTCTTTTCATTTCTTTTTTTATCATTGTAAACATTCTTACAATTTTTTCCACATCATCAACTAGCATAACATCACCAACATTTGGTGCATCTCTAAACAAAGTTAATATTTCATTTCCAAAATCTATTAAGTAAAATTGGACTTCTTCACTTGTATGAGTAATCATAGCATCATATAATACAGAAAACATTACTAATTCCTTACCGCTATCATTACTTCCATATATTATTGTATTTCCATCATTACTCAAATTTAATGTTAAGATATCCTGTCTTTGATTAAACGGATCATCATATTCGCCTATAATCGGATTAATAATATTTTTTTCTGCAATAACATTGTATTTCTTTCTTAGTTTGCTAATATAAATATTTTCTGGAATAGGTTCCAACCATAATGAATTTTCATGAATATTTTTTCTTTTTGCTAAATCGTCCAAATAATTTACTATGTTTGTTAATTGATCTCCTTTATTTTCTATTGTTTTATCTTCATTTTTTTCTTCATTGTCATCAACTTTTTTTATAACAGATCCAATATTTGATATAAATTCAATTGCATTATTTTCTTCTTTTTTTACTATATCTGATTCTACATACGGAACTCCTGTATATCCGGATTGTCCTAATGCAAAATATTCATCATTTCCAACATTAATATAAAATTGTCCTGCATTTTTCAATAATGCTGCATCTGTTTTTCCAATTATATCTTTACTGTCACTTTTATTTTGAACTTTCAAGCATATACCAAATTTACTATTACTACGTATTTGTTCATTAACCACTCCTGATGGTTTTTGAGTTGCAAGAATAAGATGAACACCCAAACTACGACCAATTCTTGAAACACTCATCAATTCAGCCATAAAATCTGGTTGTTGTTGTTTTAGTTCCGCAAATTCATCACAGATAATAAATAAGTGTGAAATTGGCTCTTTTAATACTCCTTCATGGTAAAATCTTTGATATTTATATATATCAATTGTTGATTCATTAGTTATATTTTTAGCTTCATTAAATTTTATTTGTCTTCTTCTTAATTCACTTTGAATTGATTCCAATGAACGTTGAATCCCTACGGAATCAATATTTGTTATTGTACCAACTAAATGTGGTAATTGTACATCTTTCTTTTTAAATGCTCCGGCTAATCCACCACCTTTATAATCAATTAGAATAAAAGTTACATCATCTGGATGATAATTAATAGCCAATGATAAAATATATGTTATTATAAATTCGCTCTTACCTGAACCTGTTGTTCCAGCTATTAATCCATGTGGACCATGATATTTTTCGTGAGCATCCAAATAAATTGCATTTCCCATAGCATCAATTCCTATTTGAGCTTGCAATGATTTTGTTGAGTCATTACTACTCCATCTATTCAATATGTTTAACTGCTCTATGTTTCCTGAATCATACATTTCCATAAAATTATAATGTTTTGGTAAAGCTAAAGCTTTTGATGATGTGTATTTTATTGGTATATTAGATATTACCCTTGAAATTTTTCCATAGTCTACTTTTTCAAATTTATCCAATTTGATCTTTTTTCGTACCGTTTCAGAAGCTTCATTTAATAATAAATGAACAGAATCATTTTCAATTTCAATAAATGCTTTACATTTATTTGGAGCTTGTCTTATATCATTTGTTATATTTACTAAACTAAAACCATAATTTTGTTCTGAATTAACAATTCTATCTAATAACCTTATGTCATTTAATTTTCTATAATTATCCGTAAATACAACATAATATGTATCAAAATCTTTATAACTAATATCATCTGCTTTAAAATTATCAGTATCTTCAGGAATTCGTTCTAAAAGTTGTTCGTCTAAATACTGCGTCACTTCATTGATTTCATTTCTACTTGATGCCAAAAATCTTATTGAATTTGCATCATCCCACACATGAGGAATCATTCTTACAAAATCCCAATCATCTATATTCTTAACGAGAAAAACTAATTTTAATGTTCGAAAATTTTGCAAAGATACTAGTTGTAAAATTATGTTTTGCATATATTCTTTTATTTTATTTTTTTCCTTAGATATTATTGATACTACATTATTATTAGCTAACGAAATGGAAATAGGCATTCCGGATATTATTCTTGAACTATTTACCACATCATAATAAATATCTAATAAATTATCTGGCTCTTCTATAAATTTAGGTTCAACTTTATCAATTCCAATATCTATTTCTTTATCACCATTTCCTAAATTAACACATAAAAAATCTTCATCCTCAATTTGTCTTTCCCATAATTTATGTGACTTTTCCAAAACAATACGTTCACATTCATCAGCAATCATATTGTTTTCTTTAATAATTCTATCTTGGTTTTCAACTACTTCATTAATTTCCATAATTTTAGAGTTTATATATTTTTTATATGCAATTTGACGATTTTTTTCTTTTTTGTTTCGCTTTTTTATTTTTAAACATACTCTAATTATTGGAATAGCAATCATTGAACACAATAATATACTCGTTGTTGCAACTCTTTGTATTAATTCGGTTTTATTTTGTTTTAATGTTGAAAAAGTTAAAATTATAGTCAAAACTGATATTATAGCCATACCAGCAGAAGAAAATAAAGAAAAAATTTGATTCGTATTATCACTATCATTTTTTTTACTTGGCATATCAATACTAATTTCTTCAACAGGTATTTTTTCAATGATTCTTGGAGAGCAATAAAAGTAATCGCTCTCTTTATATAATTCTACGTCATCTTCTTTTTTCTCTGTAATTTTAATATCTTCCAATTTTTTATGAATAATCTCATCGACATGAAGTGAATTAATATTTATCCTAGCATATTTTAAATCTCCCAAAATATTTAAGTAATCATCTAGTATCATTAATTTAATTCCCGATATAGATACTATGTCACCATTTTCAATTAAAGCAATATTGTCAATATCTACAAATTCATTATTTAAATATGTTCCAAATAAATCATCATAGTTTTCCAAAAACCATCTACCATTCTTTAAGTATATTCGTGCATGACAATTTTTTATAAGATTATCCATTATCATAATATCATTTTTTTCGCTCGAACCTATTAAAATTTCATTGTTGGCAATTTTATATGTTTTAATTCTTGTTTCATATGTTGGAAAACAATATAATGCATATAACTCATCATCATTTCTTAATGAAATTAATATTTTTTTATTATAATCTAGCCCAACTTCTTTAATCACTGTTTGAGATGAAGAAATAATTCTAAAACCATCTTTTTCTTTTTTTACATACTGTTCATTAATGATTTTTGAATATTTATTACTAGCAACAATCCAAGTCCCATTTAAGCTTTTTATATTAACTAATTTTTGCTCTTCATTGTCTGAATTATCACATAGCCAATAATCTCCTCCAACTGTATCAGGCAAAGTCATTTTAAATATTTTTTTATTACCTACCAGCTTTACAATCATATAAATTTTCCTTTCAAATATGTATATATATTAATTTTTATTATATAAAAAATACTATATTTGTCAAAATAACTACATTATCAAAAAAGCCTGTTTTTTTACCGATTTTTACGCACATACATATATTAAACAAAAATATTAAATTTATATGTCATTTTTATGTCATTTTAAGAATAAAAAATAAACCTATAAAAAAAATCGTAAATCCGTAATATAAATTACAGATTTACGATTTTTTTTATAGGTTTATTTTTTCTGCACCTTTGTCATAAATTGTTCTTATATATTTTTCAATTGATACTCCACTTCTTAATGCCTGTTTTGCCTCACTAGATATTCCAAATGGAAAAGTTCCAACTAATTCCTTTATTTCATCTAAAGTTATTTTTTTTATCATATATTTATCTTCAAAATTTGTTTTAAACGAATTATTATCTGCATATAAACCATCTGACAATAATCTAAACATTCTATATTCGTTTTCATCATCAAATCCATTTAAAAGAATCATTTCCGGTTTATATCCCACTATACATTCTTTTTTACTTTTAAAAAGCTCTAATATTTCAATTTGCTTAACAATATTTTTGTTTTTATCTTCTTTACATACTTCTATTGATGATATATATGGATCAGATTTTATTATATTAGAAATATGACTATTCGCATTATTTCCAATATATTTTAGTCCAGTTAATTTTATATATTCTTGTATTATATCATCACTATTAGTTGGTTGTGCATATATTTCAAACTTATTTATATCTTCATCCTTTCCATATGATGCAAATTCACAAAATATTATTCCGTCTTTTTTAATTTTTCTACAATATGATTCATTATCTTCATCATAACTACAATAATCAATTGTATTACCTTTTATGCATTTACGTTTATATTGCAAATCAATAATATTTGAATTTAAATATTTTTTTCTGGTAGAAATATCAATATAATTATTTACTGATACAATTGTTTGACCAATTTTATTTGATTTAACATTTTTTCTTCTTACGGAAATAAATGGCTCATTGGAAAAATATCCTTCCACTAATGTAAAATCATCATGTGTAACTGATATATTTCCTTCTTCATTTTGTGCAATTTTTTTCATAAGCATTTTACGCATTTTAGGTACAATTTGCATAAAAGAAACTGAATATTCTTTTGCATATTTTTGATTATCCAAATATTCCATTATTGGCTTTATATCGATTTTTTCATCAAATTCAAATCTATAACTTGAATTTGGTGCATTTAGTAATTTTGGTTCATTTTTGTGAAAAATTTTTTCATTAATAAATCTCTTTATTTCCTCAAAACTCATCTTTTGTATCTCCTTATTTTCGAATAATTCTCTTTTATAATAAAAATTATACCAGAATTTAGATTTAATAATAGGACATTCTGGTATAATTTTTTTATTTAATTAAGAATCTGAATCATCTTCAATTGTTCCAAATAATTCATCAAATTTTGCTTCTAATTCTTTTTGTATATCTAAAATATCATTCGAATTTTCATTATTTGGTTCATCAGTTAAATCATCTGATAATAATTCATCTAAATCACTATCACTTATTGAATTATTATTAAATTCATTTTTTGTTTTAGAATCATTTTCTAACAAGTCATCTACAGGCTTTGCGTCACTAATATTTATATTATTAACATTTGTATTATCTTTAATATCATCATCTTCAAATAAATCATCCAAAGAATCTATCTTTAAATTTTTCTCTTTTTCATCTTCTAACCCTTGATTTGGATTATATGGGTTAAATCTTCTCCAAGCCCCTCTTTCACCGCCATTATACTGATTATGACTTAACTTAAATTTGTTAAAATCTTTAAGCATATGTGTCTTATAAAAGAAAAGTTTTTTTGCTTTAACAGGTTTTAAACCTTTTTCATAAATAATACAATAATCCATACTCATTCTTCTTAATTCATCAGGTGTCATCAATGCTCTTGCCATTATTTGCTCTGAATCAGTTGTACCGCTTTTATGCCCATCTTTATCTTTACTTTTTGAAGTACTTTCTCTTGAAATTGTTTTTTCTCCTAGAGCTTTTGAAAAATATTCAACAGTTTTTGTTGAGTTACTTCCTAAAAACAAGTGAGTATCACAGTTACCCATTATGGTTTCATAAGCCTTATCATAAATAGCTTCAAGTTGATCTAAGTTTTGTAAAATAACACTAAATGAAATTTTTCTACTTCTTGATGTAGAAATCTTTTTATCAAAATCAGGAATTTGTCCAATATTTGCAAACTCATCTAATATAAAAAACGTAGGAACCTTTAGTTTTCCACCAGGTGATTTATCCGCTAAATCATATAGTTGTTGAATCATCTGAGAGAAAAAGATTGTTAGCAAGAAGTCATATGCTGTATGAGTATCTGATGAAATTACATAAACTGATGTCTTTTTATTTCCAATATCATCAAAATTTATTGTATCAGTTGAAGTAACTTCTGCAATATCTTTTGAGTCAAATTTACCAAGTTTTGCCTGAACACTTACTAAAATTGAACTAAAAGTTTTTTCAGATGCAACTTCAACGTTTTTATAATAAGTTCTTGCTGGGTGATTTATTGGTAACACGCTCATCATTTCTTTTAATAGATTTCCACCATTACTATCAGCAGCAGCAGCAGCTCTGACCATTTCGGCACAACTTGCTAAGTTTTGCTCTTCAGGTGGTCTAGTCGCTAATAAATAAAAAATCAATGATTTTAATAACATTTCTGAAGTATCATCCCAAAAAGGATCTGAGGAGTTAGCTGTTTTAGATTGACCCCTAACAATTGTATTAGCAATAACATCAACATCTAGCTCAGTTTTTATATGTGCTAATGGGTTATAACCATCACTATTTTTAGGATTTACTAAATTTAATGCTTTAATTTCATATCCATTTTCTTGTAAATAACCAGCTGTATCATCATATAGCTCACCTTTAGGATCTGTAAAAACATATGATCCTAATTTTTGATAAGCATTTGGTTTTGAATATGCGGCTGATTTACCAGCTCCAGATCCGTCCAACTATCAAAACGTTAACATTTCCAGGTTTATTTACTGGCAAGTAATTATTTTCAGCTAAAATTATTCCTTTATTCTTACTTAATACTTTGTATTGCTCTCCACCTTCACACCAGTCACTAGATCCATGCTCTATATTATGATATTTACCTTCTTTATTTTTAAGCAATAATATTACTGAAAATATAAGATAAAATACTGAATAATATTTCAATACATTCATAGTATTATTTACATACTTTGTCTGAAAGGCTTTTACTCTTATTTCAATATTTAAAATATAATCTAAAATAATTGATAAGAAAGTATCCGTTCTAAAACCATTATTATATGTAGAATCAACTCCTGCAACTGCAACAGGCACGACTAATACTATGGCCAAAACAAGCCATAGTATTAAACAAACAAGTATTTTTTTCTTTAATTTTTCTGTAAAAATTTTTCCCATTTTTTCACCTTCTCATTTGTTTTTATATTCCTTTATCTATCTTTTGTAGATAAAATTTGGAATTTTTCTTTTAATTTATTATTAAAATATGAGTTTCTAACTTCTCCTAATGTTTTTAATAATTTTTTTCCATCTCTATCTTTTTTAACAATAGCACGTATATAATTTCCATTTTTGTTCATTATTTTATTACTTTTTACTTCTATTTGATTAAAATCTGGTTGCTTTTCTATATTTTTTCTAGTTTTTTTAGCCTTATTTCCAGTAACTTCTTCTCTCTCATTATTTTTTACAATGCTTGTTGCCATAATATTTAAGCCTATTGTTTTTCCTCCAGACCTTCCTATAATTATAGATGGCTCATTCATATAAACTTTACTCCCTTCAATATTTTTAATATTGTTTTAGCTCAAATGCTAAATATGTTTTATTTGGTTGTAATTTGCATTTACCTTTCACTTTACTAGTTTTACTATCAAAATATAAAATTGGTTTTACTTCTTCACCGGTATCAGGGTCTATTATAGAGATTTGTCTTTTTGAATTTGGTGTGTAATTATACTCTTTATAATATTCCTCATTTGATTCTTTATAAATTGTATCAAATTTCATTGGAACTGGCTTTTTTACAAATTTAATTGAATCATCTTTTAAAATTCCTTGATTAACTGTTACCTTTTCTTTATCAAAAGTTAAGAACAAAAGTTGATTTCCAGATTTTTTAGGTAAGTCAACAAAGTATGTTCTTCTAGTTCCGTCATCCCTTAATTCTTCAATAGAATCCAATCTTTCCATTGAAAATTTAGGAACATCTTTTGATTTTGTTTTATCTGTTTTTACTATTTCGTAAATTACCGTATTTATATTTTTTGGATCTGTTATGCTGAAATGCTTTCCTTGTAAATATTCCATACAATAATACACCCCTTTCCTATGACTACTCATAGTTTATCTTTCGAATTTTATACAAACTATATTATATCATTCACAACAATTTTTTGTCAACCTTTTATTTTATGTTAACTATATTGCTTGGATTAAATTTTGAAATTTTTTTAAGCTCCATTAATAATTCTTTTTCTTCTTTTGATAATTGTTTTGGAATCATAATTTCTGTTTTTATTATAAGATTTCCCCTTTGCTTATCATTCTTTAGATACCCTTTTTGTGGTATTGATATTTTATCTCCATTTTGAGTTCCTTTTGGAATTAAAACTGTAATTTCTCCATCAATTCCATCAACAACAGCTTTAGATCCTAATGCTGCATCCCACGGAGAAATATAAAGTTTTACATATATATCATCACCTTCTAATTGATAAGTTCCATTATCTTTGATATCTATTTTAATTATAAGATCTCCATTATCTCCACCATTGATTCCACTTTTTCCTTTTCCCTGAATTCTAATTTTTTGACCATTCTGAATTCCTGCAGGTATATCAAAAGATATATTCTTATTTTTTTCATTTAATGATGTTAATGTTATTTTTTTATTCGTTCCATCAAATGCTTCTTTAATAGATATTTCAATACTTGTTTCTATATTTGCACCTTTCTTCGCTAATTTGAGTTCATCATTTGATTTCTTTTGTATACTTTTACCAAAAAACATATTTACAATATCATTAGCACTTATCTCTTTTTTACTTGACTTTTCTCTTTGAATTTTTTTACCGACATAATTATACCATTGTTTATCATATTTTCTTTTTTGAATTGGATCAGATAATATTTTATATGCTTCATTTATATCTTTAAAACGCTCTTCAGCAGCTTTATTTTGTATATTAACATCTGGATGATACTTTTTTGCTTGCGTTCTATATGCAACTTTAATTTCAGATTGACTAGATTTAATATTTTGTGGTAATTCTAATAATTTGTAATAGTTTTTAAAAATCATTTGTTTAACATCCTCTCACATTAATTTATCTAACACGCATTATAGCACTATTTAATTCCTAATTCAATTAAAATTCTTATTTTTAAATAGAAATCTTAATTCTCAAATCAAAATATTTTGAATTATTTTTTTATATACTTGATTTATTTTACATAATGTAATATACTATGTTAAGTAAATTTTTTCGATTTTTAGAATATCTTTCTAAATCATCCGCTGAAACCACAACTCGACAAGTCTTCTTAATAAGAAGCAGAAAGGAACTTAAAATGGAAAATCCCGAAGTTAAACTCAAAACCTTCTTTGGAACAGAAGGAGAATTCGTTACTACAATGGTACTTGAAGTAGAAAATCGAAATCTGGACGAAATATTATCAAAACTTCCAAAAGAATTTATTGGATACTTCTATGATCAATTTGTAGGAATAATTAATGGTATAGAATATCCCTTTGGTCCAAAAATGAATGCCTCAAATAAGTATTACAAATGTTCGCGTCATTACAGTCTTGAAGAAATTTCTTCTCACTCCTATTCAGAATTACATGATTGTAAATATAGGAACGCTTACGTAGAAGCATTGGAAAAAGACGAATTCTTTGCATCCATTTATCCATATTACTCTGCGGAAAAATATCCCCAGGGAATTACAATTATTGAAGGAATAATTACAAATCCTGGTAAAGACGGAATTATTATCGTAAAAAAAACAAACAACAATAATAACAATTGTATACATCCTTCTAAATAAGCTATTGAAATTTATAAAAAACAAAAGGGAGCAGACTAATTAGTTTGTTCCTTTTTAGTTTACTTTATTCTTACTCGGCGTAGCCTTTTTATATAATAGGAAATATCTATTCTTAATATAGTATATAGTTTCAGCATTACTCATAAGTAAAATTGTACTTATATATTGAACATTCCTATTATATAAAAAAGGATTTAATTCAAGTATAAACCTAAAATTAAACCCTTTTCACTTATTCAATTAAATTATTATAGGAAATTACATAAACAATATTTTTGTATTATTCAAATTTAACTACTCTCCTACTTTTTTGTTTGCAATTTCAATAGCTTTAGTAACAATATTTCCACAGTTTTTAGATGAAACATTTTGCCATCCTCCATCTTTCTTTACCTGCTCATATACTCCAAGCTCTTTTGCAATTTCTTCTTTTAATGCTTCAGACATCATAGTCTTCTTTCTAGGCATAATAAGAATCCTCCTTTGAAAAACATATTAATAAGATTTTAATTTCAAAATTAATTTTATTACTTTGTTTTTCACTATATATTTTGCATCAAAATAAAAATTTTATTATGACAATTTATTACATTGTAAGAGTTCCTTCAGAAGAATTTAAAATAACTAAAATATCTTCTTCTTTTCCGGTTTCAACATTAATATAAACTAAAAATTCTCTATCATCAATTTTACCTTTAATTTCCCAACACATAAGCTCTGTTTTAAATTCAGTTGGAATAACAGCTAAATCAACTGCCAAAACTTCCAATTTTTTGTTAATTTTTGCAATAGCCTGATCTTTAGAAACTTTAATTTCTGGCAAAGATCTTTCACTATGAGAGTTTAAATAACCAGTAGTTTCAATTCCTAAAACTTCGCCATTATCTAGAGCAACCTTTACTTTAATTAAATCTGGATACATTATTACACCATTTTGTTCATAAGCATAATTTATTGTTTCAATACCATTATTTTTAGTAAAATATGTCCTTTTCATATTTTTAAAGCCTTTTTGACTTAAATAATCTTCCATCATTTTATCAATATCTTCTTGTGATACAACTTCGGCATTAACAGATCTATTACTATTCATAGAAACAATATGTCCACCTTTTTTAGAAATATCGATCCAAACTAAGTCATTATCTTTAGATGTGATAGTAAAATTATAAGAATCAATATTAGCATTTTGTGTAAGACCATTTGATTTAATATCTTTTATAAAATCACTTCCAAAGAAATTAACAGCAATATCTTTAGCTGTGTTTTCATCAATTTCATCACCAGTTAGACCCTTTTGAACAGCACTTGTCATATGCTCTGAAAAAGCACCATCATAGATTAAACCTGCATATTCATGGAAATTCTCTTCAACAGATCCAAAACTATCTTTAGAAATGTTGCTAACTTGTTGTGCAAATGCAGGGCCAACTTCTTTAGTTAATTCCTTCCAAGATATTTTTCCCTCATTTAAATCTACAGACAATTGATTAAGTGTATTTTTTAAATTTAAGCTATAATCATGAAGCTTATCCAAATTATCTAAATCAGATTGACTAAGCTCTTGATTATTCATAGTTTTCCTTGATAATGAATAACTGTAATCACTTACTTGATTCAAAAATTTAGCTGTGTTTTCAAGCTCAGAGCTATTTATAGGCAACATAGATAAATAAGTTTGAGCTAAATTTGCTTCTCTCCATACATAAGTAAGAGTTTCAGTTCCACTTTCTGGTGAATTTGAAATAATTGATTTAGCCAAATATACCTCCACATCTTGAACATCATCAACCAATTGATAAAAAGCCATATTATAATTATTTTCAACAGATTGCCTATATGATTCTTTATTTTTATAAGTATATATAACTAAAACAATAAATGCAATTAATAAAGCAACTGCCAAAATATTTAATCTTTTACTTCTTAGTTTATCTCCAAAATTTTTCATTTTTTCTTTAAAATCATTCACAATATTCATCCTTTCTTAAGAAATGTATTAAAATTATAATTTTTAAATACATTTTTCATATATCGTATATTTATTTGCAAAAAATATGTTTTCCAATAGTTTTTAATTGGACTCTTGACCAAATCCAACCACTAGTAGCAGTATTTGGATTAAAATAATAAATTGCTCCACCGGTAGGATCCCAACCATTTAATGCATCTTGAGCAGCTTTCACAACTGTAGAGCTACTATCTATAGGTGTATTTATCTGTCCATCAGAAACGGCGGTAAATGCGCCTGGTTGATAAATTACTCCAGCTATAGAATTTGGAAATTTAGAGCTTTTAACTCTATTTAAAATTACTGCTCCAACTGCAACTTGTCCTTCATAAGATTCTCCTCTTGCCTCACCATTTATAGCTCTTGCTAGCAGTTGCAAATCAGATGCTCTATTTCCTTGAGTTGTTGCTGCATAAATAACTTTTTGATTTTCTAATCTAAAATGCAAAACTGTTAAAACAATAACTATAGTCGTTATGCATAAAATATATTTTAAAATTTTTTTCATGAAATTAATAAACTCCTTCCTAATTACGAAATAAATTAATATATAATGTAACTTGTCGTTTTAAGATTATTATGGTAAAATTTTTTTAGATTATTTATGAAAGGCAAAAAAAAATGAAAAAAATTCTAATTTTATATGCAGCATATGGTGGTGGTCATTTATCTGCTGCAAAATCATTAAAAAATTATATCGACAAAAACTATCAAAATGTAGAAACAAATTTAGTAGATTGTATGAAATACATAAATAAGCCTATTGAAAAAATAACTACTGGTGCTTATAAAGAAATGGCAAAAAAGGCACCTTGGGTCTGGAAAAAAGTTTATTACAATTCAGAAAAAGGACTTTTAGGAAGATTCAGTAGTACAACTAATAAATTCATGTCACACAAATTACTGCATTTGTTTGAAGATTACAAACCCGATTTAGTAATATCAACACATCCATTTGGAACTCAAATGACAGAATATCTTAAGAAAAAAAATAAAGTTAATTGTAAATTAGCCACAATATTAACTGATTTTGCTCCTCATGACCAATGGTTAGTTGGAAACGAATATGGAGATTATTATTTTGTATCACACGAAAAAATGAAAGAATCATTGATAAAAGATTTTGGAGTAGATAGATTAAAAGTTTACGCCACAGGGATTCCTTTATCTGAAAGATTTTCTCAAAAATTTGACACAAATGAAATATATAATTTATTTGAATTAGACAAAAATAAAAAAACTATCTTATTTTTTGGTGGTGGAGAATTTGGATTAGGCAAAGAAAAAACTGTAGCTATTTTAAAAACATTAACCAATCATCTAGACAAATACCAAATAATTGCGGTTTCTGGTAGAAATCCAAAAATGAATAGTGCATTTAAAAATTTAGCTAATGAACTTGGTAATCCATCATCATTAAAAATATTTGATTATATAACAAATGTTCCAGAAGCAATGCATATTTCAGACTTAGTTATAACTAAACCTGGTGGATTAACTACAACCGAAAGCCTAGCCTCACACTTGCCAATATTAGTAATAAATCCAATACCAGGTCAGGAAGAGGAAAATGCCGAATTTTTAGTACAAGCAGGTGTTGCTATATGGTTAAAAAGCTCTGATAACAGTGATGAAGTAATTACCAAATTATTAAATTCACCAAATAAGCTTGAAGAAATGAGAAACAATACTGAGAAACTTGCACATATAGATTCAACGAAAAATATTTGTGAAATTTTGAAAAAAGATTTATTTTAAATAAAATTTATCACACACAAAAAAACACTTCATATTTTATTATGAGGTGTTTTTTATGTCATTAGATAATTTATCTGGTTCAGAGCTAGTTGCTCTTGCTGGAATACTTGCAATTTACTTTTCAGATGGATTATCAGCAAATCAGACAGCAACTTTAGGTGATTTTTTTTCTTCTCTTGGTAGTAATTTAACGTTAATTTCTGATACCAAACAATAAATTTATATTTCTCTTCTACCTTCCAAAGCTTTACTTAAGGTCACTTCATCTGTATACTCTAAATCTCCACCAACTGGTATACCATGAGCAATTCTTGTTACAGTTATTCCCATAGGCTTAATTAATTTTGATAGATAAATTGCAGTAGCCTCGCCTTCAACCCTTGGATTAGTTGCAAGAATAACTTCTTTAACAGTTCCATCCATAAGCCTTGATAATAGCTCTTTAATTTTTATATCATCTGGTCCAATTCCATTCATTGGAGATATTGAACCATGCAATACATGATATACTCCTTTAAATTCATGAGTTTTCTCCATTGCAACAACGTCTTTTACGTCTTCTACAACACATATTACAGATTTATCTCTTCCAACATTAGAGCAAATAGCACATGGATCTGTATCTGAAATATTATAACATACTGAACAATATTTTAAATTTTTCTTAGCGTTGACAATAGCTTCTACAAATTCATTTACATCTTCATTACTACAATTTAACATATAAAATGCAAGCCTTGCTGCTGTTTTATTTCCAATGCTTGGTAACTTTTCAAATGCTTCTATTAGTTTTTCAATTGATGGTGAATAATATGACATATAAATTACATCCTTTCTACACTCTTGCATTTAATATTTTCTCAAATATTTCTATATTTTTTATGTTATTATTTATAGCTATTAATTCTTAACTAGCACATATGTATATATTTAAAAATGTAGTTATAGTTATTAATAATTACAAAGCTATGAATAATAACTTTTTATAAAATTTTTACATTATTCCTGGAATATTATATTTTCCCAATTCTGAAGCTTGAGCACTATCAACCTTTCCCATTGCTTCATTTATACATGTAATAATTAAATCTTGTAACATTTCAACATCATCCGGATCAACTACTTCTGGCTTAATTTTTATTGATTTTAAAACCTTATTTCCAGAAACTACAGTTTCGATTGCTCCTCCTCCAGCTGTTGCTGAAAACTCTTTATTCCCTAGCTCTTCTTGTGATTTTGTTATATCAGCTTGCATTTTTTTAGCTTCTTTCATTAATTGATTGATGTTCATTCCACCAAATCCTCCCATACCTCCTGGGAATCCTCCTCTTTTTGACATTTTAAAATCTCCTTTCTTATTTTAATTTTGTCACCAAATTTTACAATATTATTCAATAATATTCAATGGTAAATCTAAATCTTTCACAATATTGTCAATTGGATTATCTTCAATTTTATTATTTGTACTATCTATTAATCTTATTTGCATTGGTTTTCCATATTCCATAGATACAAGTTTAGTAATTTCAGAAATGTTTTCTGATCTTGCAATAACTGATTTTCCAAATGGTGTTAAGCCTTCTGGAAAGCTGATTCCAACTGTCATATCATTTAACTCATATGCATTCGAATTAGCAAGATTTGAATACAACATTACTTTTCCATCTTCTTTTATATTTTTTACAATCTTTTCCCAATTATTAACACTAATATCACTTGTTTTGGTTGTTAGAAGATTTTTTAAGTTCTGATTTTCCGAACTTCTATTTACCAAATTTGTTTTTTTTTCAGATGAGTTATCCACATTTTTTGCAGAACTGTTGATAATTCCTGGATTAGTTATCAATCTTTGAACAGCATTAACTGTTTTTTGTAATTTATTTTCCAAGTTAGATATTCTTTTATCAACTCCACTTAAATCAACATTATTTTCTGTCATAATTGGCATTTTTTCTATAGTGTTGCCTTCATTTTCACTTTTTAAATTTTTATTACATAATTTCATTATACCAACTTGAAAAATAATTGTTTTTTGAGTTGTTATCTTCAGTTCATTTGCTAGCTCTGACAGATAGAAAATAATATCCAATAATCGCTCTTTACTCGCTTTTTCTGATAATTTCTTTATTTCCTCAAGCTCTGAATCATTGTATATATCTAATTTGTTAGTTGTTTTATATACTAAAATATCTTTAACATATTTAATAATTTCCCATGTTAAATTTAGAATGTCTTTTCCATCAGCAAGAACCTCATCTACAGATTTAATTGATTCTTCAACATTATAATCCAATACATTATTTAATATTTTATTTAGCGATTCAATTTTTGGAAGGCCAACAAGACTTTTCACAAGATCATTGGTTATTTTTTCAGATCCTTCTTGTAAGCATCTTTCCAATATACTTATACCATCTCTCATAGCCCCTTCAGCTAATACTGAAATTGTATTTACTGCATCTGGTTCAATATTTATATTATCGTCTTTACAAATATACTCTAATCTCAACTTTATATATTCTGGTGATAATTTTTTAAAATCAAATCTTTGACACCTAGATAAAATTGTGGCAGGTAATTTTTGTGGCTCTGTTGTAGCTAAAATAAATTTTACATGCTCTGGAGGCTCTTCCAAAGTTTTTAGCAATGCATTAAAAGCACCTATTGACAACATATGAACCTCATCAATTATATATACTCTATATTTTGCAACAGTTGGTAAAAAATTTACTTCATCTCTAATAGATCTTATATCATCTACACTATTATTTGATGCAGCATCCATCTCGACAATATCTGTTAAAGATCCATTTAAAGCAGCTTTACAAATTTCACATTCATTACATGGATTTCCATTTTGTGGATTTAAACAATTGATTGCTCTTGCAAGTATCTTCGCAGAAGAAGTTTTTCCCGTTCCTCTACCTCCATTAAACAAATATGCATGTCCTACTCTTCCAGATATTATTTGATTTCTTAAAGTTTTTGTAATATGCTCTTGCCCCACAACTTCATCAAAAGTCGCAGGTCTATATTTTCGATATAATGCTGTATATGACATTTACAATCACCTCTTTAAACTTTTTTACTTAAAAAAATAGTATGAGATTTTATTGATTTAACCTCTCTATGGAAAGCAATATTCACATAAAAGTATCTACTTATTGCTGCTACCTTCCGGTCCTGACAAGGTTCATAGGCTTTTATTGAGATTGCCCTCCATACAAAGGTTAAGTGCTATTCTCATACCATTTGAATTATATAATGTTTTTTGATATTAATCAAGTATTTATACAATAAAATATAAAAACTTTTCGTTATTATTAACTGTAAAACGTTAATTTGATTTTATTTATATTCTCTTAAATACAACATTTGAAAAATCACTGATTTCTATTTGAGAAGTTCCATTTTCAACAAGTCCCTCACAATTAATATCTAAATTTACTCTACCAGAATAAGATTTACCATCGTCAAGCTCTATTATCAAATCAAATGCTATTTTCGATTTCATATCTTCATCTGTAATCCCAAGTTTAGATAACATTTTACCATCATAAGTAACTTCTGTGTCCTCGCCTGAAGAATATTTTTCTAGATCTTTATTTGCAAAACTTAATCCAATAACACCACCATTTTGATTTATTTGTAAATTCTTATAATTACTTTCTTCCGCACCTCTATATGTTAAACTTCCAGAAATTGTATAATCACTTGTATATGTATATCTATCTCCATCTAAGCTATTTGGCATATATGGTCTTAAAATACCTTTTTGTGGAGGTTGAACAACCTCTATGTTAGAAATAGTTACGCTTTTCAATTTTTCTTTATGACCTTCGCTCTCATCTATTTTCAAATAAATATCATTATTTTGGATTATATTAAAATTCCAAATCGATTCTGAATTTAAATCTGTTGGTGCATCTACAGATTCATCTTTTCTAGCAGTACTTATAATTATTATTTTTGATATATTAAACGGCATATTTTTTTCACCATTTTTATTATATTCATTTACTCTAATAAATACCGTGATACCTACGCATATAACTACTATAACTGCAATTATAAACTTTATTCTTTGAACTTTTTTATCAACCACTTTTAACTTCTCCAAATTAAAAATTTAGGTTTTGTTTTGGTTAACCTATAACCATAAATTATTCTTCATTTATTTTTATTTTTTTCTTATTTTTTCTAAGCTCTTTAAAAAAATCTTTTAATATTTTTTCACACTCATCTGCCAAAATTCCTGTTTCTATTTCGACATAATGGTTAAATTTGTAATCATTTAATAAATTTAAAACCGATCCACAAGCACCTGTTTTATAGTCCATTGTACCTATGTAGACTTTTTTAATTCTTGATTGAATTAATGCTCCTGCACACATACTGCAAGGCTCTAACGTTACATACATCTCGCAATCTTGCAATCTCCAACTATCCAATTTTTTACTGGCTTTTTGAATTGCTAAAATTTCAGCATGTTTTGTTGTGTCATTTTTCTGTTCCTTTAAATTATGAGCTTTTGCTACTACTTTGCCGTCTTTTACTATAACAGCTCCAACAGGTATTTCTTCTTTATCATATGCTTTTTTAGCTTCTTTTAGAGCTATTTTCATAAATTTTTCTTGCATATTTTTCTCCTGATTTTTTAATTTACAATTGGTGTGCAAGACAGGAATCGAACCTGCGACCTGCGGTTTAGGAAACCGACGCTCTATCCTACTGAGCTACTCACACATATTTATATATGCTATTATATAATATTTGTTATTTTCTTGCAATGGTAACAAAGCAATTTTCAGGTCAAAAATATAAAATTTATTTTTACATCATTCATCCCAAAATAAAATTAATATATTCAGATATTTTTAATACTAAAAATTAAATATAAAAAATTCTTTACAAAATTTTCAAAATAATATGCAATTTGACATAATTACCCAAAAAGTATATAATAAAAAAAGAGAGGATGTGATAATATGCTTAATAGTAACGAGATATATACTATAACTAGTTTAATAACAGGTGGCTTTGATTTTCTATATATAGTAATTATAATAATATCATATATAGGAATGTGGAAATGCTTTGAAAAGGCAGGAGAAAAGGGTTGGAAAGCGATTATTCCTTTTTATAATAGTGCAATATTATATAAAATAAGTGGTATTAATCCTAATTGGGTATTTGTCAATATAGCATCATGGTTAATGTCTATTATAATAAAAATGATACTTCCAAATTTTGGAACAGCAAATATCACAATGTTTTATACTACTTTATTAGCATATCTTATATTCTTAGCTGCAAATATTTTTGAATTAGTATTAACAATATTAGTAGCTATAAATTTCTGCCGTAGTTTTAATAAAGGCGGAGGATATATAGCAGGTATGTTACTTGTATCTCCGATATTCTATATGATAATTGGGTTTGGAAATGCAGAGTATGTTGGTCCCAAAGGAATTAGAAAGGAAGAAACAGTTTAAATTGAGATATTATTTATTAGATTTCTTCTATATGCTTTATTTAATCCATTTCAATAATTATTATAGCATTTTTTATAAAAATAAAGGTCATAAACAAATTCAACTTTTTATAATTGAAATTTAGTTTATGACCCTTTATTATATATTTTAAATTTTATTAATATTAATAATTTATTATCTATTCATATATTTACTCATTTGATCTTGAATTTGTTTTTTAGTTTTGGCATCTATATTAGAATTACTATTTAAAGAATTTAGTGCTTTATTTGAATAATCTTTTATCTTTTCTTCATTAAGATTATTTGATTTAATATCATTTGCTAAATCCTTTGTATTATCTATAAATTCTTTTTGTTCATTTGTTAATTTATTTTCTTCTTCTTTTATATTTTCTTTAGCTTTATTTACCTCTTCATTTATTTTATTACTATATTCATTTACTATTTCATTTTTCTGCTCTTCTAATTTATTTTTCTCATCATCAATATTATTTACAACAACTTCTTTCATATTGTTATAGTTTTTCATGTAATCTTCAGTATATTCAACAATCTTATTAGCAGCAGAATTTACCTTTTTTCTCCAAATAATTACACCTGCAACACAACATGCAACTAAAACTACAACAAAAATAATAATTGCAATAATTAATCCCTTATTCTTATTTTTTCCATTCTCCATCTTTTTTCCTCCTTAAATTTTTATTATAATTATATTATAGTTTAAGCACTTTTTTATTTCAAGCAACTATCAGTGGAAATTTGTCACTTTAAATTAACATTTATGTATTTATAATAAAATTTAATTTTATCCTTTGTTAATTCTATACACTATTAAATTTGTAACATTTCAAGCAAATATTATTATAGCTTTAATTATCTTGTATATTATAATTTATAATATTTAATTAGTAATCTTTTCAATTACTTCATTTATGCTTTCCATAGGTGTAGAAGCACCTGCCATGATTCCAATTTTATCAAAATTTTCTATTTGCTCTTTTTCTATCTCATCCTTAGTTTCAATAATAAATGTATTTACGCAGTTTTTTTTCGCAATATCATATAATTTTTTTGTGTTAGAGCTATTTTTTCCCCCAATTATAATCATACAATCAACTTCTTTAGAAATTTTTTCTGTTTCTTCTTGCCTTATTTTTGTTGCACTACATATTGTATTTTTTATATCAATTTTAATATCTTCTCCCACATTTTCCTTAATTATCTCAATAAACTTATTAAATTTTTCTATACTGAAAGTTGTTTGTACAATAATTAATAACTTTTTTATGTTTGATTTTTCAAGCAAATTTATTCCTTCCATTATTTGCTTTTCTTCCTCAATTATATATGAATTTTCACCACAGAAACTGATTGTTCCTAATGTTTCTGGATGCTTTCTTCCACCTATTAAAAATATGTAATATCCATTATCTGAATATTCCTGTGCAATATCATGTATTTTTGAAACTTTGGGGCATGTAAAGTCAAGTAATTCAATATTCATTTGTTTTGCTTTATTATAAACTTCTTTTGCAATTCCATGTGCTCTTATAATAACCTTATTATCAGCAAATTCAAGCTCTTCTATTACTTTTAATCCTAGATTTTCTAACTTTTTTATTACTTGTCCATTATGTACTAATTCTCCAAGACAATATAAATTTTTATATTCTTTTAACTTTTCTTCTGCATTTGAAACAGCATTTTTTACACCATAGCAAAAACCAGCCGTTTTTCCAAGTATAATTTCCATTTAATTATTTCCTTCCATAATTTATTTTACTTCTACCATTTTCATAATTTCATCTTTTAATACTTGAACAATATCGTCTTGTTTAACTTTTTTTATTATTTCACCTTTTTTAAACAATAAACCTTCATTAATTCCGCCTGCAATTCCAATATCTGCATTTTTTGCTTCTCCTGGTCCATTTACAGCACATCCCATGACAGCAACTGTAATGTCAGATTCAATTGTCTGTAAAAAGTTTTCTACTTCCTTTGCAATAGGTATTAAATCTATTTGAGTTCTTCCGCAAGTAGGACAAGCAACTAATTTTGGAGATTTTTTATATAATCCACAATCTTTTAAGATTTCTTTAGCAACTTTTATTTCTTCAACAGGATTATCTGATAATGAAACTCTCAAAGTATCTCCTATTCCTTGTCTTAATAATACGCCTAACCCAATACTAGATTTTACCGTACCACTAAATGCTGTTCCAGCTTCAGTTATTCCTAAATGTAGTGGATAATCAAATGTTTTACTTGCTTCTTCATATGCGGCAATACATAAATCTAAATCTGAAGCTTTAAGTGAAATACAAATATCGTAAAAATCTAATTTTTCAAGAATATCTACATGTCTTTTTGCACTTTCTACCATTGCCTTAGCTGTTGGTCTTCCATTTTCATCTAACAAATCTTTTTCTAAAGACCCTCCATTTACACCAATTCTAATTGGTATTTTATGCTCTTTACATGCATCTACAACTTTTTTTATTCTTTCTTCATCACCAATATTTCCTGGATTAATTCTTATTTTATCTACTCCACTTTCAATTGCTTGCAAAGCAATTCTATAATCAAAGTGTATATCAGCCACAATTGGTATATGAATTTGTTGTTTAATTTGTTTAATTGATTTTGCATCTTTGATATCCAAACATGCTACTCTAATAATTTGACATCCTGCATTTTCTAAATCTAAAATTTGTTTTACAGTATTATTTACATCTTTTGTTTTTGTATTTGTCATTGATTGTATTATTACTTCATCTTTTCCACCAATTTGAACATTTCCAACCTTTATTTTTCTTGTGTCTATTCTTTTAAACATATTATAAACCCCTTTTTCTGCTTATTTATGATACAAAATCATTTATTCGGATTATATAATACATTTTTCTTAATTACAATAAATTTATTTTAGATTTTAAAATCATATGAACAATGTTTTCTGTGTGGTGTGGTGCTATATACTAGTAATGCTTCACAGATTTTCTAATTTATACTTATATAGCAAAAAAATACTAGTTAATTTGTAACTAGCATCTTTTATTTTTTGATTTCTATAGAAATCTATATAATTTGGTTGCGGGGGGTAGACTCGAACTACCGACCTTTGGGTTATGAGCCCAACGAGCTGCCAACTGCTCCACCCCGCGATGTATGACAATGATTATTATACTATTTATTATACTCATTGTCAATAAAAATATTACTATTTTTCCAAATTTTTAATATTTTTAACTATTTTTTCTATTATATAATAAGATTCTAACCAAATAAATAATTATTATAATGCCTATTAATAATACAAGAATTATCCAGTGTGTTTTTAAATATAGAACGGCCTTACCTACTTTCGGAATCTTATTAACTATTTTTCCTTTTATTTGTTGAGATTTTACCAGATTTCTATCCGTAGTATTATTATTATCTCCTTTAGTTTTAAATACTTTCTCTCCATCTTCTGTTGATATCTCTACAATTCTATGGGCTGTAACAAAATTTGCATCTTTAAATGCTATTACATCTCCAATTTTATAATTATCTGATTCTTTAGTTATTATCATATCACCTGTTTTAATATCAGGCTCCATACTTCCTGACATTATTATATAAAATCTATATCCAAATATATCAAATTTCTTAAAAACTGTTGCTCTTATAATGAAAAATAATAAAAACACTATTATTAATATCAATATAATTTTTCCTATTATATCTATTATTTTTAATATTATATTTTTTTCTTTATTATTTTTTTTAAGGCTAGTATTCATATCTTTTTTTGCATTCTCACTCTGTTCAGATTTATTCACCTTTTTTTCATCTCCCTTATCTTTAGTATTATGTTTTTAAATTTCTTCTGCATTAACTTTTATTTTTATTTTATATGTTGATTTATCATTTTCTCCTATCTCTGTATCATTGTTATCATCTATCCATTTCCATTCAAGAGTATATATATCACTGCTTTTAGAATTTATATAAATATCCTCTTGTGATAATTCCTCACAATTTACCCAGTCATTTTCATTTCCTACAACATAAACACCATTTCTTTTTAGTTTAAATTTTAAATTTATTTTAAAATTATTTTCTTCTGCAAAATTCATTGAATATTTTATATTTGATGAAAAATAATTTTCAACTGTAAAATTATATATCCCACTAATTCCAGGTGCTATTTTTGATTCATCATTAAAATATTTATTCTTGAAAATGCTTAGTTCCTTAACTTCTTTCCAGTCTTTTTGGTTTTCCACAACTCTAAATCGATCATTATTATCCACTATATTTTCATTTGGTACAACATTATTACTTAAACTATTATTAACCGAATTATTATTTCCTTTGTTACTATTTCCATTGTTATTATCATTATTATTATTTGAATCTATATTATTCAAGTTATTTTGAACATCATTAATCACATTATTATTGTTTGATATATCCGATTTTTTTATTCCATCATTTTCAATAATATAATGTATAAAAAACAATGAAAAATAAACTAGAATTATAGTTAATATTATTAAGTATAGTATTATTTTCTTCTCTGATGTATTTTTTCTTTCGTTTTCCATCCTCACCATCTCCTCTTATATTATTTTGTTATAATCCCAAAATTAGCCTTCATGAAAGAATATACTATATATATTCTTTCATGAGGGCTAATCCCTCATGTTACCATTATTCTGGTTGAACTTGAACAGCATCTATTTTATATGTAATTGTCATAGTTTTTGCATTCGTACCATCTGTTGTGTCTTTAACATCATTTGCTTTCTTATCTTCTTCTGATGTTCCTGTTTCATATGGCCATTCCCATGTAATTACTTCCTCAGCTGTTTTAGTTGTAGCACCTGTTGTAATTGTTCCTGTGATTGTAGAACCTTTTGTTAATTTATTTCCTTTTGAATCTTTAAGAACTAAGTTTGTTGGTTGATTTTCAATATTTTCTATTGTTACAGTATATGCAACATCAACCTCTGTTCCAGTTACATCTAAATTTGCAGAAAAAGATCCATTTGTACCAGGAGCTAATTTATTAGGTGTTATAACATGTTTGAATTCTTTTGCGAATGCTAAATTTGTGTTAGTAGCTGTTACATTCCATTTTGCAACAGTTGCACTTGCACTTGCATCTTGAGTGCTAGAATATTTAGCCCAAACATATGTAGCGAAAATTAATGAAGCAACAGTAGCTATTAATAATAATACTACTAATATTGTTGTTCCAACTGATTTTTTTTGTTTTTCCATGTGAATTCCCCCCTTTCATTTGTAAATATTTATAATATTAAAATATTATACATATTTTAAATATTATCATCTTTAGTAATTAAGATTCTTAATAATACAAATAATAAAATTGTAAAAATTAAGAAAATAATTATTCCAATTGGAGCTCTTAAAAACATTACTAAGTTTCCCAATACATGGTATCTTTTTACTATTTTACCTTCGACAGTTTGTTTAGTAAATTGATATGTTATTCCATTTTTTTCCACTAATATCGAATTATTAATGATTTTTTCTACATTATCACTATAATATTGTTGATTCTCTTTATATACTATTTGATCTCCAATATTTATAGTTTCATTTTTTACTTTTTTTACAACTACTAAATCTCCTTTTGGTATTATTTTATTATTATCTAATTTTATCAAATAAAATTTATAATTTCCTATTGCCAAATTATCAGAAGATTTTACAGTGCATGCTAATGTAAACAATGAAATTGTCAACAATAATAATGAGTATAAAATTATTATTATTCTTAATATTAGTTTTGAAGGACTATAATTTTTTTTTTCTTTTTTATTATTCATCTTTTGTTTATAGATTTCATTCATAATATTTTTCCTTTCATTTGCTCCTGAAACTAGAATACCACCTTCGACTTTTTTTGACAATAGTTTTTTTTCATTTTTTTTTGTAATATTCCTGTAATACTTCTTTGTATTTACGGTTGCACATGTATCTGGGGTATTTTTTTTAATATTACAATTATATTTTTTGAAATTTCAGTAATTTTCCCTTAACTTCTGTAAATCTTTGTATATCTACTTTACAGCCATTATTTTCTATTTAATTCTGATTT
>CAKPRA010000011.1 GCA_934180065.1 uncultured Clostridia bacterium
AATGTAATGTTTTTATTAAGCCGGACATGTGAATATATATATTAAAATTCGTGACTTGCTGGTCGCCCGTACAAAGTGGTGTGAGGATGGTAGAACCCTCGTTTTAATTTTGTGATAGTAAGATATTTTCTAAAAGCTCCCAAGCTGCACGTTAGTTATTTTAATGTAATTTAATGTAATGTTTTTATTAAGCCGGACATGTGAATATATATATTAAAATTCGTGACTTGCTGGTCGCCCGTACAAAGTAGTGTGAGAGCGGTAGAACCCTCGTTTTAATTTTGTGATATTAAGATATTTTCTAAAAGCTCCCAAGCTGCGCGTCACTTCTTTTTAATATATATATTCACATATCCTACTCTACTTAATTAAATTGGTAATTTATTTTTTTATATTATACTCTGGAGCTAAAAGTGGGGAATCGTGACTCTGGAGCTAAAAGTGGGGGATTGTGAATGGTAATTATAATTTTTAGATAAGGAGATGGTTTTTATGGAGAATATTAAGAAATATAAAAATGTTTATATAAGTATATGTGTGATAATAGTTGTAATATGTATTATTATTTGTTTATTTTTAGATAAAAAGAATAAGAATGATGAGTCTAATTTTACTAATTTTTTAGATAATGAAAGCGAATTTTCAATTAATGAAATTGATAATGAGTTAGATAAAAATAAAGATGAAAAATATATTTTTGTACATATTTCTGGAGAGGTTATTAATCCTGGAGTTTATAGTGTTTTGGAGGGGGCTAGAATTAAAGATGTAATTACTGTAGCTGGGGGAATGACCGAGTATGCTGACATATCTCAAGTGAATTTAGCGTTTCAAGTAAGTGATGGTCAAAAGATTGAAATACCAAATATTAATAATAAAAATACTTTAAATATTGTTGATGATTCATCTGGTAATGGAATAATAAAAGATGATGAGATTAATCCAAAAAATAGGAAAATTAATATTAATACAGCTACACAGACTGAGTTTGAATCTTTAAATGGAATTGGTCCGTCGCTTGCTAAGAAAATAATACAATATAGAGCTCAAAATGGTAAGTTTAAAAATATTACCGATTTGAAAAATGTTTCTGGAATAGGAGAATCAAAATTTAAAGAAATAGAGGCTAATATTGAGGTTTAGATGATTTAAAATCTTGACCTTATTAGTAAAATAAGCTATAATAATCAAGTATAATAAAGAGGAGGAACGGAAATGTTAAATACTGTTGGAGTAACTGTAAGATTCGGGAAAAGAACATTATTTGAGGATGTTAATATTAAATTTAACAAAGGTTGTTGTTATGGAATTATAGGGGCAAATGGAGCTGGAAAATCTACTTTTTTAAAAGTTTTATCAGGAGAGCTTGAACCAAGCAAAGGTGAGGTTTCTATGGAAAAGGGAGAGCGTTTATCAGTTTTAAAACAAGACCACTTTGCTTTTGAAAATTATACAGTACTAGATACTGTAATAATGGGAAATCAAGAGCTATATAAAATAATGCAAGAAAAAAATGAAATTTATGCTAAACCAGATTTTTCAGAAGAAGATGGTATGATTGCTGCTAAATTGGAAGAGCGTTTTGCTGAATTAGATGGCTGGAATGCTGAATCTGATGCACAAGTTTTACTAAATGACTTAGGTATAGATGGAAGTAAGCATTATAAATTTATGAGTGAGATTGAAGCTAAGGAAAAAGTTAAAGTTTTATTAGCACAAGCTCTTTTTGGTAATCCAGATATTCTTTTACTAGATGAGCCTACAAATGACTTGGATTTGAAAAGTATTAGTTGGCTAGAAGAATTTTTAATTAATTTTGAAAATACAGTAATTGTAGTATCACATGATAGATACTTCTTGAATAAAGTTTGTACACATATTGCAGATGTTGATTTTGGAAAAATTAAAGTTTATCCTGGAAATTATGATTTCTGGTATGAATCAAGTCAATTAGCATTGAAACAAATGAAAGATGCTAACAAAAAGAAAGAAGAAAAAATTAAAGAGTTGCAAGAGTTTATTGCAAGATTTGCAGCAAATGCTTCAAAATCAAAGCAAGCAACATCAAGAAAAAAATCACTTGAAAAAATAGAGCTTGATGAAATAAAACCATCAAATAGAAAATACCCATATGTAGATTTTAAGCCAGATAGAGAGCCTGGAAAAGATATACTACAGGTTAAAAATATTAGCAAAACAGTAAATGGTGAAAAACTGTTAAATAACGTATCTTTCACAGTAAAACAAGGCGATAAAATTGCATTATTAGCTGATAATGAGAATGCGAAAACTTTATTATTCCAAATAATAGCAGGTGAAGTTGAACCTGATGAAGGAGAAATTATATGGGGAACAACTATAACACATGATTATTTCCCAAAAGATAATAATTACTTATTTGAATCAGATGATTCTATTACAGATTGGTTAAGACAGTATTCAAAAGATCCAGATGAAACATATGTTAGAAGCTTCTTAGGAAGAATGTTATTTTCAGGAGAAGAAGCTTTGAAAAAAGTAAATGTCTTATCAGGTGGAGAGAAAGTAAGATGTGTGTTATCAAAATTGATGTTATCAGGAGCTAATTTCTTAATATTTGATGAACCAACAAACCATTTAGATATGGAAAGTATAACATCACTAAATGATGGAATGGTCAAATTTAAAGGTAACATGATATTTACATCACATGACCATCAATTAACTCAAACTGTTGCAAATAGAATAATCGATTTAAAGGAAGATAAGCTTGTTGATAGAGAAGTTACTTATAATGAATATCTAGAAATTGAATAATTACAAATCCTGTAAATATTAAAATAATTGATGAAGGGATATAACATAAACTATGAAAATGATTAAAAAAATCAAATTTGAACATATTAGGTTGTTTATATATTTTCTAAGTATAGTATTAATTTTTTTTGTTGTAATTGGAAAAGTTAATATAGGCTGTTATTACAAAGATAATTATAATATAATTTGTCCAGCTTGTGGTCTAACAAGAGCTACTATAAGTATTTCAAAATTAGATTTTGTAAGTGCATATAAATATAATAGTTTTTATACTATAGTGTTGTTACCACTGGTTTTAATACTAATAATAAATGATATATATGTTATATTAAAAAGAAAATGTACAAAAGTGAATGAATTTTCATTAGTTGAAATTCTTTTAGGAGAAGGTAAAAAATGAATATAGTAAATGTTATATCAAACTGCATATTAATAATATCAATATTATTAGTGGTTTACATGATGGTAAATCTAATACATCAAAAAAGAAAACTAAATAGAAATGAGATTAAAGTAATAAAAAATACTAAATATATTGTTATAATAACAACAATTTTAATATTATTTTTAGTACATGGTCTATTAAGAAATTTTTAGTAGGGGGTTGGTTTTTATGAACAAAGGAAAAAATAATAAAAATACTGCGGAAAATGGAAATATACTAATAAAGAAAAATAAAAAATTAATAATTATAGTTGTATTAATAGCTTTAATAGGTATTTTATGTGGAATTGCATATTCAAAGTATATTACTACTATTCAAGGACAAGTAAGTCAAAAAGTTGCAAAAATGATTTGTAATATAGAAGTCACTCCAAGTGAAAAGGATAAAAGTATAATTAATCCATATTGTATTGTAAAAGTAAAAAATTATGATTCTAATAATTCGGTTACGGAAACGGATGTCAAATACACTATAGAAGTAACTCCGAAAGGAAACTTTGTTATGCCAGAATATTATTGGCAAGATTCAAATGGAACAATAGTTTCCAGATCTACAGGTGTAAGCGGAAATTTTAAAAATCAAGTAAAAGGTGAAGATGAATATAAAATTGTATTTTTAAATTCGGGAGTAGAAGATATAATGAGAGTTGTGGAATTTAATTTAATTGCTACACAAGCAGATTAATATTTAACAGAAATAAATAGTATAAAATTAATGGAATTCTATATTTCCAAAATAGAGGCTAAGTTTTGAAGAGAACTATGTTTATTCAAAACTTAGCCTCTAAAAAATTTTCAAACAAAGCAAATATTATTAATGTACGCTTTTGGTTTAGCTGTATATTTTTGTTATAGAGCCGGATTTTTGTCTAATTTAGTATAACCTATCCACTTTTTTAGTTGTTCATGGTAATAAATTAAGTTAAAAAAATAAACCTTAAGATTTTTATTCTTAAAGTTCATCTAAAATGTGAAACTTTTTTCTAATTTAAAACGATTTCGTTTCACATTTTATTTATATTCTAATTTATTTTGCTCACACCATTCAATGTTATCAATTGTTTCTATAAAATCAATCATCATTTGGTATTCATTTATTTCATATTGTGTAGGTAGTATTATTGATACTTCAAATAATTCGTCAATTTCATCTTCTGATAAATCCCCATATTCTACTATCTTTGATAAAAATATTTCATCTTTTTCTGGATTATAATAGCAATCATTTATATCATCTACCATTTCTAATCCATCTATTATTTTAGATAATGTAACTATATTTTACTCCTTTTCAACTTATTTTCCATGCACATATTCATCCCATTTTTAGCGTATTCTTTTGATTTCTCCTTATCTCCTAATTTGTTATATATGCTTTCTAATCTTTCGTATACTGCATCCATATCTTCCATGTCTTTAATTTGTTCTGTTTTTAAAAGAATATTTTTGGCTTTTTCTAGGTTATAGTGTTCTTCATCTCTCTTATTGTTATACCAATCTGCCATTTCAATATACCCCCATACCCAATTTCCTTTTTCATTTAAATATTCTTCAATTATTTTAGTTGCTTTTTCCTCATTACCTAATCTGAATTCTGTATTTGCCTTTTCTCTAATAGTCCTTTCTTTCCAATACAAATTTTTTTCATCTTTCAAATCAAATATTTCTTCTACGCTATTCCATAATTCAAGTCTTTCATATAATTTATCTTCTTCATCACACATTTCCAATAAATTATCATAATCTTGAAGCCAGTTTAATAAACTATCATATCCTTCATATTTTTCATCATATTCACTTATACTCTTAATGTTATTTTCTTTACATATATCTTTAACATCAAACCAAGCTATTCTGTATAGATCTTGTCCTTTTTTTGTTTCTTCTCTTTTTAAATACCATTCAGCTTTAGATATACAATGATCTATAAAATCTAATTTTTCAATATCTTTAGATTTATCCTTATTCATGCAACATTTCTTATATTTCTTTCCACTTCCGCAATAGCATAAATCATTTCTTCCTAATTCATGATTATTTTCTATACTATTTGCTCTATTGGATATTATATATTCACATACTTTATTATCATCAGACTGTTCATATTCTTCATCTTCTCTATATCTAAAGCATTGCCACTCTTCCATTATTCCTATTGTATCATAAATATATTCATAACATGGCTTGAATGGATACAAATTTTTGTTAATCTTATAATTTTCATTTGCAAATACATCTTTTAATTCTTGTATTTCCTCTTTGTCTTCTATAAGATTAAATATATTATCTATAATACCATCCAATTCGATTAATCTTAAATGTTCTGTTTCTACAAAAATCTCTTCATACAAATACGAATTATCTTCCTCTTTTTTATCCTCTAATAATTTCTTAAAATAAGTTACAATAAAATCTCTATCTTTTATACCATTAAGATATAAAATTGCAAAAGTTTGAAGTACACTACTTCTTACAAATTCATTTAAATCAGTATTTTCAATTATATCAAATAATGCTTTGTCATCTCCATTGTATGTACTTGCCAAAAGTCTTGGTAAATATTCGGGATAGTCGTCTCCTATAATGTAATCAACTATATCTTCATTTTCATCTTCATCTCTATTTATTAAATCTATTAAATATGGAAAAGCTCTTGTTTCTTTAAATTCTGCAAGTAAAAATATAGCATAAATATAGCCAAAAAACTCGTCTTCTTCAGAATAGATTTTTTCTAGATTATTCTTTGTATATTCTAACATTTCTAGTAATTTTGGTGTTATGTCTTCTTTATGTTTAATTGCTTCTTTTAATGCCTCTTTTGGCAAATCTTCTGTATAATATTTTAATTTTTCCATCATTTCATTTATTTCCATATTATTTGCTCCTCTTTTATCTACATTTCAAAAAATTTTCTTTTATATATTTTTCATCATTATATGGACTTGCCTGAAAATAGCTTTGATACTTTTCTGGTTTTTCCACATATCTTATACAATCATTTTTTATTGGACAATCTTTTCCAAAACACATTGTTATATCTAATCCCAAAAATTATAATTCATATACATCTCCTTCTTTTATTTCGTCTATACGATATTTTTATTGTTTGTTATTTCATTTAAAGTATTCTTTACTTCACTAATTTCTATTTTATATTTGTCATTTAACACATATTTGTTTTGCATATTTTCAAATTCTTTTAATAAATCTTCATTAAAATCTTGTTTCAAATATGTAAAATCTTTTACTTTTATATTTGCATCAATTCCACCTTTTCTAACATTTTCCTCTTGTCTTTTATATGAAATTAGTTTCTCTAGTTCTTCTTTGTTTTGTAAAAATTCTTTAATTTCTTTTGTTTGTGCTAGTATTGTAATATCATACAAATGCTTTGATGTATCCTTATACATATTTCTAATATAATAAAACTCTGTTGCAAAAACTTTATCTATAAACATTCTTTCAAGTTTTATAATATTTATATCAAAATCTGATATTTCAAATTGTTCTTTTAAAATTTTTCTCTCACTTTCGTTTGCTAATTTATATATAAGTGGTTCTATATTATATTTTTTATAAGGCTCACTAACAGTAAAAGATGTTGCTTCTACTTGTATAATTTCTGCTCTATGTAATGGATCTTTACTAGTATCATAAATAGAATTATATCTGTATATTCCTGTAACACTTCCCTTATTATCAATACATTCATCTTTTGATAATTCTAGTCCTTTTACCTCATAACCTAGAGCTGACTCTTTTAATCTGTTTTTGTTTTTAGTATTTGATTGTTCAGGAATAACTTTTACCGTTAAGTCTATATCTTCTGAAAAACGATTCATTGTATCTAATATTTTATAGACTGCTGTTCCACCTTTAAAATATGCTTGTAATTCATCTTGATTTTTTGATAATTCTTTCAATATTGTACATACATAATAATCTTTTTCAATAATATCTGAATCTATTCCTGTTTTTGTATTTAAGTTATCTATAAAATCTCTAAATAATTCTTTGTTTAAATGTAAGTTCATCTTTACCTCCTACCTTGCTAAAACAAGTATTTTATTAATAACCGCCCTACTTTTCGTATCCATAGCATACTTTATTATCTTTTCAAAATCTAATTCGTTTTCTTCAATGAAGTTATAAATTATTTCATCTGGGTTATCTACTTCAATTCCTATATTATCTTTATTCTCTATTAAATCAAATAATTGTAAATATTTATAATTTTCATTGTTTATCTCAATTTTAGGTTTTCTAATTATAACATTTAAATTTTTGTTTTCATATTTATTAAAGTTTTTACATTCATTTGTAGCAATATCTATAACATTTGGAACTTGAGTAGTTAAATGTGCATCATTAAAAAGCTTTGCACCAGTAATATATCCTTTTATATTTCCTTTTTTATCCATTATATATTTATATTGAATGATTTGTCTATTTCCTAATAACATCTTACCAAATATGTTTTCATTAGGAATATAATAAATTCCTTTATATGCCGTTTCTATTATGCCTTCTTTATTCATTCTATTTAAAATAGCTTTAATATTATTGAATACTTTTTCTTTATCTTTTTCGTTATAAAATTTAATAATGTAATCCTTGATTTCTTCAATAAATATTGGTATTCCTTTTTCACTTTTGTTAATATATTCTAACACCATATTATAACAATTCATTTTTGCTCACCTCTTTATTACTATTTTATGATTATTTTTATATTTTATTCATATTATAGTAATATCTTAGCATTTCTTTCGCCTTTTGTCAAATATTTTCGGTGTTTTAACATTCTATTCAATATGTATTGTGCATTTTTTGACTATATTGTTGTGCAAATTTTGAGTATCTTGTATATTTTCCAGATTTTCACTCGACACTTTTTAACCATTTTGTTCGACACTTTTTAAGAATAAAATTCTTTTCATTACGAATTTTTTCCGTTTACGGAATTTTTTCGTAGTGTATATGTAAGAGTATCAATATTTTTTAACTACTTTGCCGTTTCACTTTTCAGAGATTCTTACGCTTCGCTAGAATCTCTTGCTTCACGGCATAAGACATTTCTAACAAATTCATCTTCGCTTTGCTCAGTGAATTTGAAGAACTATCTTAACAACAACACACATGTGAAATCTGTAGTGCCCTCGTTTAAGTTTTGTGGTATTAGGAGATCAACTAAAAACTCCCAAGCTGTGCGTCACTTCTTTTAATATATATATCTACATATCCTGCTCTACTAAATTAAATTGAAGGTTGGCAGTGAATTGTAATCATTGTATAAAAAAATTAATAAAAATGATATATATTTGTAATAAAAGCGCGAATTTTGTCTTCCGTAAGATATATAACACTTTTTTGTTAAATATCCATATTTGTATGTATATATATAATTGTTAAAATATAATCAAATAATTATTAATATACATACAGGAGGCAGTTTAATTATGAAAAAAAGCAAATACTTGAAAATAATGGCATTTATTGTTTTTATAAGTGCAATTATAGCAGTTATAGGGTATGGATTTGCCAAATATAAAGCAAGTTTTAATGACAACACTCAAAAAGAAATTGCAAAATGGAGCTTTAAAGTAAATGATTCTGAAAGTGGGGCTCAAACATTTAATTTAATAAATACAATTAATCAAAATGATTCGGTGGCTGCAAATATGGTAGCACCTGGTACAAGTGGATATTTTGATTTAAAATTGGATGGAAGAGGAAGCGAAACTGCCATAAACTATGTAATAAATGCTAATTTCGAAAATAAACCAGAAAATTTGAATTTTTATATTGACGAAAATTATTCCACAAAATTAATGGATGAAAATGGAGTAATAATCATTAATGGATTTATACCTGTATCAGAGGTTGATAACATTAAATATGTAAGAATTTATTGGGATTGGCCACTTGAAACTGGAAATACTGAAGAAGAAATTTTCGAAAATAATTTAAAAGATTCTAAAGTGATGGGAAAGGATATGATTGTTGATGTTAAAGTATCAGGAATTCAAGTTCAGCCAGAAGTAAAATCAGCAAATTATACGGCTCATTATTATTTAGAAAATGCTAATGATGATAATTTTGTTGAATATACAACAAAAACATATACAAAAAATACTGATTCAGATTTAACAATAAGCGATATTGCAATAGATATACCAAATGCTAAATATGCATATGGAAGTGCAACACCATTAGGAGAGCATGTTGCAAATATAAAAATTGCTGATGATGGAACTACAGAAGTTTATTTATATTATTTAAGATCTAGATATGAATTAACTGTAGTTGCAGGACAAAATATCGGTGAAGTGAAATCTGTTGGATTATCAACAGGTACAAGTAATGACCAAACTATTGATGATAAGAAGTTTGAACAATCTAAAACTAAAATGACAATTAAATATAAATATGGTGAAACAGTAACAATTACTGCTACACCTGAAAATGTGGCTGGATATACAGGAAGCTTTGAAAAATGGAGTGCAAAAGCTAAAGATTCAGAAACAAGCAAAAGCATAGATTTAGGAACAAAATATGTTGAAACAAATGCTACAACAGAAATTACAATGCCAACAGAGCATATTGAAATAACAGCAACAGGAAAAAAATTATCTAATAATTATTCTGTTAAGTTTGATTCTAATGCAGGAAATGGTACAATGGCAGATCAAAGCTTTGTATATGGTACAGAGCAAGCTCTAACCAAAAATACATTTACAAAAACAGGTTATACTTTTGCAAATTGGAACACAGAATCAGATGGAACAGGAACAAAATATAGCGATGGACAGGTAGTTAAAGATCTAGTAGAATCAGCAAATGGAAGTATAACATTATATGCTGAATGGAAACCAATTGAATATATAGTTGTATTTGATGCAAATGGTGGAACTGGAAATATGAATGATCAAACATTCAAATATGACGAAGTACAAACTTTGCAAGAAAATAAACTAGAAAAACCAGGATATGTATTTTCTGGATGGAATTTAGCTAAAGATGGTAGTGATACAAGTTATGCAAATAAAGAAAGTATATTAAACTTGACAAGTGTAAATGGAAAAAGAATAACAATATATGCTCAATGGAGTGCAAATAGTTACACAGTAGTATTTAATGCAAATGGTGGAAAAGGTACTATGTTAGACCAAATATTCACTTATGATGTTGCAAAAAATTTAAGACCAAATACATTTACTAAAAAAGGATATACATTTGCAGGCTGGATGAAAAGTGAAAATGGTACAGAGGAAATATATACAAATAATCAAGAAGTTAAAAACATAACAACATCAGGAACAATTACTTTATATGCAAAATGGATTAGAAACAAATACACTGTTGTATATAACAGTAATGCTCCAGTAGAAACTGTACAAGGAAATATGGAAAATTCAAATTTTGAATATGATGTAAAAGGTGTTATAAAAGAAAATGCATATTTAAGAAAAGGTTATAAATTCAAATGTTGGAATACGGCTTCAAATGGAACTGGAACAACATATTCTAATAGTGCCGAAGTAAATAATCTAACAGATGTAGCAAATGGAATTGTAACATTATATGCAGAATGGACTCCAAATACATATAGAATAAATTTCAACTCAAATAATGGAACTGGAAGCATGGAGGCACAGACAATTTCATATGATGTAACTGCAAATTTAAATGCAAATGCATTTAAGAAAACCGGATATTCTTTTGCAAGTTGGAATACAAAATCAGACGGAACAGGAAATAGTTATAATAACAATGCAGAAGTTAAAAATTTAGTGGAAACAGATAATGGGTCTATAACATTGTATGCTATATGGACACCAAATACAAACACACCATATAAAGTTACACATTATATTATGAGTACAAGTGGAGTATATGTTGAAACATTGGAAGAAAATTTAGTAGGTACATCAGATAGTAAAATATCAATTAGTAATTTAGTAAAAACAACTCCAGCATATAACGTAAAAAACGGAATTTATTGTAAAAAAGCTGTTATAAATGGAAGAGATGAAATATCTTTAGACAAAAACAGAGCAGAAAACAATGAAATAGAAACAATTAGTGATGAAGAAGTAACAATAAAAGCAGATGGAAGTCTAGAAATTGCATTATGTTATGCAAGAACTTATGGATATTTAACATTAGCAAAAGGTGATAATATATCAAAAATTGATGTAGAAAATAATATACAAATAAATGATAAATTATATTATTATGGACAAAAATTGCCAGAAATAACAGCAACAGCTAATATTGAACAAGGATATTTAATTAACTTTGAAAAATGGGAAAGTAATAAGACCCAATATGTAAAAGATATAACAACAAACCCAATAAAAGATTATTTATGGGGAACTATGCCAGAAGAAACAGAGATAACATTAACTGCAAAAGCTACAAAGGTAGCAAGTGATAAGACCCCATATAAAGTTAATTATTACTTGGAAAATGCAGAAAATCAGGAATATACATTATATAGCACAAAATCATATGCAGGAACAACTAATTCTAAAATAATATTAGATGATGTAGATATAGGCATAGCAAATTGTACAATTAAAAGTTCAAATATAACAGATGAAACTGTAATTACAGCAGATGGAAAAACAGAGCTAAATGTGTATTACAACAGAAATAAATATAATATAAACATAGTAGGAGCTGAAAATATTTCAGAAATAAAAGTTGTAATTGAAGGCAGTGAATTATCCACATCAGATGCACAATATGTGGATAAAACAATAACTAAACAGGTAAAATGGGGACAAGCAATACAATTAAAGGCATTATTAGAAAGTCAAGATGGATATAATATAGTATTTTCAGGTTGGGAAAGTGAATCTCAAAATCTCGGAACAAATTTTGATTCAGGTAATATAAATACACAGATTACAATGCCAGCGGAAAGTGTAAATATAACGGCAACTGCAAGTAAAACCGCAAATACATATACAATAGTATTTGATGAAAATACTGGTAACGGAAAAATGGCTAGTCAAACATTTACATATGATGTAAAACAAAAATTGAGTAAAAATACTTTTACAAAAACAGGATATACATTTAAAGGTTGGACAACAGAAATTGATAAAAGTGAAGTTGTTTACGTTGATGAAGCTGAAATATTAAATTTAACTACTAAAAAAGATGAAGTAATTACATTATATGCAGTATGGAAAGACGAAACAGCACCTGTTTTGACTATGACAACTACAAATACAACAAAAAGCATAACTGTAAATATAACAACAATAGAAACTGGATCTGGTTTAACAGGCAATTATAAGTATTATATAGGTACAAAAAATGAGAAAACAGGTCAAATAGAATATGGCACAGCTATTGAAAAGCCTGATACAACACATACTTTTGAAGGTTTAAAAGATGGCAGTATATATTATATAAAAGTTGAAATAGCAGATAAAAGTGGAAATGTAGGAAAAATTGAAGATAAAGAAGAAAATACTAAAGAGCTACAAGGTGAAATAACATTTACAGATGGATACTGGAGCAATGGAAAATATATAGTAACAGTTAATACAGAAGCAAAAAATGAAAATGAAGAGCTATATAATATGCAATATCAAGTTTTAAAAGCAGAGGATATTGCAAATGGAAAAACATTTAATGCCGAAGAAAATTGGGAAGATGAAACAATAACATCAGGAACAGTTATGGGTCTTGGAACTGAAGATGGTATTGTTGAAACTGAAACTCAAAGTGGTTCAAATAACGAAAATATAAGTAATAACCAAGATAATCAAACAGAAACATATAGTGAAGAAACTCAAAATAGTAAGGTAACAAAATTAATATTAAAAGATGGAGATATATTATATGCCAGAGTAACAGATGAAGTTAATGGTGCAAAAGTTTATTATAATTATGAAATAAAAAATCCTGCTAAAAAAACTTATACAGACACTGAGCTTGCTCAATTAAAATATGCAGTACCAACAATTGATATATTAGCATATGAAGTTGGAGAAGATAAAATAAAAGTTGATGTACAAAGAGAAATAACAGGAACAGAAACATATGATTATTATGCGAAATCAAGTGATGAATCAGAATATAAATTAATAAGCACAAGCACAAACTGGAATGATACGGCAAATGTTTCTAACAAATGGTTGAAAGCATTAAACAAAGAAGAGCTTAAACCTGGAATAACATATAAGGTAAAAGTTTTGTTAAGGGCAACAGATGGAACAGTGACTCAATGCTTAAATACAGCAACAATGATAACAAGAGAAAAAGCAGAGCAAAACACAAGTTATGCAGAAAATAGAACATATATAGATGAAAGTAACTACACAGCAGTAATACCAGCAGGATTTAAAGTATCAGGAACAGCAGGAGAAAATAAAATATCATCAGGAATGGTACTAAAAGATTCAGATGGAAATGAATTTGTATGGGTGCCAGTAAATCAAGCAAAGTATATAAAAGGTGCAACAGCTATACCAACAAGCACAAGTAGTACAACTATGTATTATAAGCCAATGGCAAAAGAGCAGGCAAGTGGAAAAGGGTATGAAGGAATATATTACGCCTTCATGGGTGGTTTGAAGTCATATATACGCTCTATTGATGGTATAGGAACATATTATTGTAAAGAGCCAAGTTTAATAACAAATAATGCAGATGATGGATATACTTGGGATATAACAATTCCTAAAGGAACGTCATCTGATGCGGATAGTAAATATTATTCAGATGAATTAGGTTTTTCTAGTGCTAAAGAATTAGGAAGTTATATGAATAAAGAATATCAAAATATGATAAATAGCACAGATGAATATGGTGGATATTACATAGGAAGATATGAAACATCATTAAATGGAACAAGTGTAGAATCAAAAGCAAATAAAACACCAATGTCTGAAATAAATTGGTATAAAATGTATTTTAACCAAGATAGTGTACGTAACTCAAACAATACATATTACAACAGTAATAGTGTTACAAGTAGTATGGTATGGGGCTCACAATATAACAGTATGCTTAATTGGATTTCAACTGGTTCAGAAAAATCAAAATTACAAGCGACAAATATTGGAAATAAATCAAATGCACAAGCCAAAACAGGAAGTTATTCTGATGATAAAATGAACAATATATATGATTTGACTGCCAACGTAACAGAGTTTTCACAATGGGGAATTAGGGCATATGCTAGACTGCTTCACGGAGCAACATTTGATAAAACGCAACTTAAAACTGCAACGCAGACCTATGATAATATTAATCCAGGTACAGCAGGACCAGCTATTGGTTCAAGATTAGCACTATACATAAACAACCAATCAAAAACAGCAATACCACAGATAAAAATAACAGAAACAACATCAACAGCTAATACAGTAACAGTAAAAATACAAACAACAAGTCAAGGAACAGGAATATCAAAATACTATTATTCAATAAGTTCAGATGAAGGAACAACATGGGAAACACAAGAATCATATGCACAAGAATATACATTCACAAAATTGATATCAAATACAACATATATGGTAAAAGTACAAGCAGAGGATAGAAGTGGAAATAAGAGCCCAGTACAAACAAAAGAAATAACAACAGCGGGGACAACTCTAGAAGAAGGAGGAATATATGTAAAAGGAAAAGCTGGCTCAAGTGGAACAGGAAAAATATTATTAGCAGTAAGGGATGATTATAAATCACAGGGCTATTCAATACAATACCAAGTAAAAGTGGCAAATAACGATACAGTAAATGCAGAAACAGGTAGAGTAACAGAAATAGATGAAAAAGCAACGTGGATATCTGGAGAGCTAATAAAAGGGCTATATGAAAACGATGTTATATATGCAAGATTAAATGATGGAACAAATTATACAAGTTATATGACTGTAACAGTAACAGATTTAGAAACATTTTCAGAAATATATACAGAAACGAAAAAAATTCAAGATTCAACAGGAAAAGAAGCAACAATACCAGCAGGCTTTAAAGTAGGAACATCAGAAACAATAAATAAGATAGATAATGGTTTAGTAATAGAAGATGAAAAAGGTAACCAATATGTATGGGTACCAGTAGAAAGCGCGATAGCAAATGGAACAACATATCCAACAAGTACATCAAGCACATCAACATATAAACCAATGGCAATATATCAAGATAATAGTACAGAGTATTATCAAAGTTTAATCTATTCATATAATTCATCAGCTAAATCGCTATCATATGTAAATTCATCATATAAGATAGGAAATAGTAGTTTTCGTGAGCCAAGTTTAGTAACTGGAGCAGCAGATGGATATACTTGGGATTTAGATAGTTTAACAGGTATATCAGGAAAAACAATGGATGCTTTATATTATAAATCATATTTAAAATTTAGTAGTGTAACAGAATATGGAAAATATAAAAACGAAGAATATAAAAATATGATAGATAGTATAGCAGAATATAAAGGATTTTATGTAGGAAGATATGAAGTATCAATAGATTCAGAAACAACAAAAGTTGCACAATCGCAAAGTGAGAAAAAGGTAATTGATAGTTCGAATGGTGCTAATTGTGGATATAATGCAATATATTATCAAGATAGCAATAGAAATTCAAGTAACCCATATTATAATAGTAAATCAGTAACAAGTAGTATGATATGGAATGCACAATATGATGCAATGTTAAATTGGTTATTACAAAAATCTGATAACAAACAAAATGTATTTTCAGCTACATTAGGAAACCATAAAACAGCTACTATATCAGATGAATCTGGAACGAATTTGGATGATATAACAAACAATATATTTGACCTAGGTGGAAATGTTCAAGAAATAACTCAAGCTTCAAATAGTTCAATAAAGTATGTAAGAAGGGGAGGATCATTCTATAGAAATGGTAATTATCCTGGAACATACAGTATGCCAACTTACGGTAACTGGGGACCAAATGATTTTTCTTCAGGTTTTAATACCATTGGTTCAAGAATGACACTATATATTACAAAACAAAATGATACAACAAAACCAACAATTTCTGTAAACGGAGAGCCAACATTAGGAACAAATAATGTATATTTAAAAGTAAATGCAAAAGATGAAAATTCAGGAATAAAAAAATATCATTATTATATAAGCACAGATGGAACAAACTATATGGAATATATATGTTGGGGAAATTCATATAGATTTGAAAAATTAACACCAGGAACAAAATATTATGTGAAAGCAAAAGTAGAAGATAAAGCAGGAAATGTAAGTGAAGAAACAGAAGTAAAACAAGTAATAACACTAAGCATTGACGCGATAGACGACATTTTAACACCAAGAGTATATGGTTCAAATGGAGATGGTAGAGTATATTTTAAAATGTCATCAGATTACGAAACACAAGGATATTATTTGCAATATCAAATTGTGAAAAGTGGAGGTACATTTAACCCAAATGCAAATTGGGTAAAAGATGTATCAAATACAGCAATAGGACTATCAGTAGGAGATACAGTATATGCAAGAGTAAATGATGGAACTAATGTATCAAATTATAGATCGGTTACAATAACAGAGCTAGAAACATTTGAAACATATAGTGAATATTCATCAAAAAATACAACAACAGCAACAGATATATATTATACATATACAGATGAAGAAGGAAAAACAGCATATATTCCAAAAGACTTTAGTGTAGGAGTATCAAGTTCAATAAATAAAATATCAAGTGGCTTAGTAGTACAAGATAAATCTGGAAATCAATATGTATGGGTGCCAGTTGACAAAGATAAAGTAGTATATGATGGAAGTAAATTAAAAACAGATGGAACAGATACATATAAACCAATGGTGCAATATCAAAGCGGATATAGTGAATCAACAAAAGAGCAATACTTTGAAGGTATAAGATGGAATTATAGTAAAAGTTATGCAACTGGATCGGTAATAGCAAAACAGACTAGTGAAATTGCATCTCACGTATTAGGTACATCAGATTATAGAGAGCCAAGTTTAGTAACAGGAGCAGAAAATTATTCTTGGGTGTACCAAGTAGGAAATAATCAATATGATTCATCAAGTCAATATTATAAAGACATATGTGGATTTTCAAGTACAACAGAATTTGGGCAATATATGAATGAGCAATATACAAATATGATAACAAGTGTAAAAGAATATGGAGGATTTTATATAGGAAGATATGAAACAAGCTTAACAACAGGAGTAGTTGGAAGTCAAATAGATAAAACACCAATGGACTCAAGAGCTGGAACAGAAACAAGTTCAAATTACGGAAACTTGTGGTACGGAATGTACAATAAACAAGATAGTTTGAAAAATACACATAATCCATATTATAATTCAACAACAGTAGTAAGCAGTATGATATGGGGATCACAATATGACGCAATGTTAAACTGGTCCTTAACAGGAGATGAAGCCAATATGGTATTTGAAAGAACAGGAAATCATTCAGGAAGTAGAGCAAAAACAGGAAGATGGGGAAGCGATATAATGAATAATATATTCGACCTAAGTTCCAACACAGTAGAGTGGACACAAGAGGCAGTCAGCGCCAGCGCTCGTGCCTATCGTGGGGGCTATTACGGTGCTACTCATGTCAATGTGGCTAGCTCGCGCGGTAACTACACTCCGACCTTTGCTTACAGCAATTATGGCTCGCGTCTCACACTTTATATGCGTAGCTCTGAGTCTTAAGCCCAAAGCCAAAAGAGGGAAAAGGGAAAAGGGGACGGTTCTCTTTTCCCAGATTTGGGAAATTGGGACACATTTTAGAGAATGGGGGCATTTTTCAATTGAAAATCGGATATATATTGATGTAAATTGAGCAAGATATAGTGCCAGAATTTTAGAAAATAAAAAATATTCTTAAAAAGCTGTTCACTTTAAATCGTAAATTTTTTATTTAATTTTAAAAAGTGATTTATATTTGAATAGAAAATAATTTGGATAAAAATAACAATAAAATAAAACAGGAATTATATTTCATATGCTCAAAAATATAATTCTTGTTTTTTATAAAAATTTGATTTCATATTAAATTTTAGCTCTTTTGAAAATTAGGTTTTATAAACTCTCAATTTTTTCTTTTGTTAATCCAGTAACTTCAATTATTGTGTTAATGTCGATGTGTTTTTCAAGCATTTTCTTTGCAATTTGGATCTTTTCAACTTCGCGACCTTCTTCTTTGCCCTCTTCGTGACCTTGCTTTAAACCGCGTTTCATACCCTGTTTTATGCCATGTTCAATACCACGTCTAGTTGCACCAGCCATAGCAGCAGCTTCATCTCTTATAGCTTTTTCACGTAGTTCAGCTAATCTTCGTTCAGCGGCATCACCACTTAAATATTCTAATTCTTCTTCGGCTTTTTTCACATACTCATTTTCAATCATACTAATTTCCTCCAAATTCTTACAACTGATAAATGACAGCCACTCTTCTAATTTATTTGATATTCTTTTACATTTCTTCTTGAATTTTGGTAATTGAATATAGTGAATTTCAACTTTATCTGTCAAAACAATATTTTCATAATCTCGTTTTAGCCTTGCTATCTCGTGGAATGGACCAGAATTGAAAATATCGTAATTTAAAATCCATATTCCAATTGCTTTGGGAATTTGCAAATAATCCTCATTTTTATCAAGGTTTTCGTGAAATATACCAGATTCATAAAATACAGATCTGTCGACTGTATTATGATAATCTTTAACTTGCATTTCAATATTAACTTTAATGCCGTTATTTAATGTAGCCACAATGTCTAAAATGCCAAGTTTATCAGTCATTAACTGCCTTTCTAAAGAAACCTCTTGATTAACTTTAATTGAGCTTATTTCAATGTCTGTTAATATGGCTTGTAGCAAATCTTTTAAAATATCACTATTTTTCTTTTGCCCAAAAATTCTTTTAAAAACATAATCGTTTGTAATTTTTAGTAAACTCATTTATCACTTCCTATTCTAGCATATTTATTTTAGGGATTCAATTATTTTTGAAATATTGTGTATAGAGCACACACATTTGAATTTAAAATTTTAGAAATAATTTTTATAATTTATAAATTGATAAAAAATTGAAATCAAATTTTTATAATAAGTATTAAAACAGATTATTTGGCTGATGTCAATAAAAATCAGTATAAAAAGATTAATTTTTGTATGTAAACTTTAAAGTATTATAAACAAAGCAAACATTATTAATATATGTTTTGTTTTTCAACTAATTTTCAGAATATGTCCCTTTTTCCCAAAAATGGGAAAAGAGAACCGTCCCCTTTTCCCCCATTTTTTTCACTCAAATATTGCTAAATAATTACCCTTAGGTTATAATTTAAATTAATAATTAAATAAACGAAAGAGGGAAAAGTATGAATAAAAAGAAAGTTATTATTGGTATTGTTATTTTAATAGTTGTTGCTATAATTGCAATTATTGTATTTAAGAAAGTAAATAATAAAAACGAATCTGGAAACGAGGAAAATACTGTAGTTACAAATCAAATGTCGCAAATAGAAGAAGTTGATAATTATAAAGGAAAACTTAGTGATGGATCATATATTAATACAAACGCAAAGGTTAATGAACCAAGTAATTTAGGCGATTTGTATATAGATAATATAAGATTAACTCTTAAAAATGGAGTAACATCTTTTAGAGCAATGGTTACTAATAATGGAGAAAATATGGTCAATTTTAAAAATGTAACATTAACTTTATTAGATGAAAATGGAAAAGAGCTAGTTAAAGCGAAAGGTATAATACCACAAATGGAAGCCGGAAAAAGCCAAGAGCTTGCAATTTCTGTCACTTCAAATTATTTAAATGCTTGTGGTTATAAGATTACTGAAGAATAGTAAATTTAATGAAATAATAGAGCTATTAAATAAAATCAAATAGTGTTTAGGCTAATTAAGCTTATAATAGATAAAAAGATACATTAATTGCAATGTATCTTTTTTGAGCTCTTAATAATAATTCTAGATGCCAAGTATCCGTAAGCCAATAAAACGTAGATTTTATATAACAAAATTGTAATCAAATTGTATATAAAATGAGATATAAATGAAAAATAATATAGAATCTAATAACCCGTAGAACCATGTCAGGTTTTAGCTTTTTTTGTCGCTTTGAAATTTATATATATATGTATTTAAATGTGTATAAGAATTGATAAAAAAAGAGAGGTCTGTCTATGAATACCAAAAGAAAAATTAATTCAAAAATTTTGGCAGTAATTATTACAATAATTGTAGCAGTTACTGGTATCGCTGGATACGTTTTAGCTAAATATGTTTTGAGCAAACAAAACGAAGCTGAAATCAATTTTTATGAATACAGAATTGCTGAGAGCGAAATAGTTATCTCACCAGAAGAATATACAGGAGAGGAGGTAACTGTAACAATAACCACAGAAAAACCAGGTTTATCTATACAATACAAGCTAGGAGATAGTGATGAATGGATAGATTATACTGGTCCTTTTAGCGTGGACGAAAATACAAAAATTGATGCAAGGCTTGTAGCAGAGGATTTTAAAGGTCCTGTAACTGAAAAAGATATTACAAATATTGCTGTTTGTAAAATAGGAGATACATATTATAAAACATTAGAATCAGCAATAAATGCATGTGCAGATAATGCAGGAAATAACCAAACAAAAATCGAGATGTTAACAAGTGTTACAGAAAATGTTACTATTCCAGCAGGTAAAAATATAATACTAGATTTGAATGGAAAAACTGTAGCATCTAAAAAGAATACAAATGAAACTCCTACTATTATCATAGAAGGAAAATTTAATTTAATAGACAGTGCGAAAGATGGAAAAGTTGAATCATCAGAAGGAACAGCCATAAAAGTAAGTAGTACAGGAAGCTTTACAATAGGAACAAATGAAAATGAACCAGACGTAAAAACAAATCCTGTAATTATAGGAGAAACTTATGGTGTAGAAGTTGACGAAGGTGGAGAGCTAAACTTCTATGATGGTGAAATTAGAGGTAAAACAAATGCTATCAAAGGAAATGTAACATCAACACCAAAAGATTATGGAGTAGTTACTAAAACAGATGGATTATACGAAGTAGCAACATTAGGAAAAATCTATACTGTAAAATTTGATGCAAATGGTGGAACACCAAATCCTGAAGATAAAAGGGTAATTCTAGGAAAAAATTATGGATTTGACGCAACAAGTAAAACAGAAAAAGCACTACCAGAAGTAACAAGAACAGGATATAAATTTTTGGGTTGGATAGCTAATTTTGAGGAAAAGACTAGTGAAACTATAACAGCTACAACAATAGTAACATATGCAGGAGACCACACTTTAAAAGCAGATTGGCAAGCTAATGAATACACATTATCATACAACTCAAATGGTGGAACAGGAAAAATAGATGATGTAAAGTGCTCATATGATGGAGATATAACAATTGCTAAAAATACACTTACAGCACCAAAAGGATATACTTTCAAAGAATGGAACACAAAACAAGATGGAACAGGAACAGCATATGCACAAGAAACAGTAACAAAAAATTTAACAAGTGTAGATGGAGATAAAGTTACACTTTATGCTATATGGGAAGATAAAACAGAGCCAAGTAAAAATGCCCCAACAGGAACATCAACAACAAATACAATAACAGTTGATTGCAATCAAAAAGATGAAGGATCTGGAATTGATGAAACTACAATTGAATATGCAATTTTCAAAGATGGAAAATGGTCAGATTGGCAAACAAGTAATACATTTGATGGATTGCAGGGAAATACAGAATATCAAATAAAAACAAGAGCAACAGATAAAGATGGAAATGGACCTACTGAATCTGATGTTGCAACAGTAAAAACTAAAAATATCAAAATTGGAACAATGGTTATTCACAAAGATTCAGAGCAAGGCGAAATTATAACACCAAAAACAGACAAAGATGATAAAACTGAACCAATAAACAATGACATTTATGTAGATATAAAACCAGCTGAAACTGGAACTACAACTGTAAAAGTAAAAGCTCCAAATGGAGAAACAACTTCATATACAGAAGATACAAAAATAACAACTAAAACAGGAACATATGAAATTACAATAGAAACAACAGATGGAACAAACACAGTAACAGAAACAACATATGTATTTGTTGACAAAACAGTTCCAACAGTAAATCCAAGTACAGAAGTAACTACTAATAATATAAAAGTAGATGCAAATGCAGAAGACATTGACAGTGGAGTAAAAGAGATTAAATATGTTGTAAAACAAGGAGATACAATAGTTGCAGAAATTACAAAAACAAAAGATGATATAGATAAAACTATTGAAGTTCCAGGATTAAAAGACAACACAGAATATAATGTTGAAATAACTGTAGTAGATAATGCCGGAAACACAACAAATACAAATATAATAGCAAAAACAAATGAATTAATTGCTGGAAAATTAGATTTTACAGAATCAGAAACCAACACAAAATTTGTACCAGCAACAAGTGACAAAGACAGTAAAATTTGGGTAAACGAAAATGTTAAAACTGCAATGACAAAAGGAAATGCAGGAACTACTAAATATACAGTACAAAAAGTAGGAGAAACTACTAAAAAAGAATATAGTACTGACACAGAAATAGCAACAACAGATGGAGATTATATTGTAACACTTGAAACAACAGATGGAACAAACACTAAAACAGTTACATATTATTTTAGTGTTGATAAAACAAAACCAACAGTAACAATTAATCCAAATGGACAAAACTATACAATACCAGTAAATAATAATAAAGTAAATATATCAGTAACATTAACATCTGCTGACAATCAAAATGGAAGTGGAGTAGCTGTAACTAAATATGCATGGTCAACAGACAATAGTACGGAGCCAAACTCATGGACAGATTTTGTATCAGGAACACCTGTAACAAATACTGCAAATGGTGGGGTTTATTACCTATGGACAAAAGTTGTAGATAATGCAGGAAATGAAGCAACATCTATAAAAGTATCAAAAGAATATAATGTAGGATATGAAGTAAAATTTGATGTAAATGGTGGAACCGGATCAATAGAAAGTCAAAGAAAAATTCACAAAACAAATTTAACATTAACAAACCAAGTACCTACTAAAGATGGATATATTTTCAAAGGTTGGGCAGATGATAAAACAAAAACAACTCCAGATTATACAAGCAGTAGTATATATTCAAAAGATGAATCTATAACATTATATGCAGTATGGTCAGAAGTTGTAGCATCAGCTACAGTTAATGGAGTAACAACAAATTATGACAGTGTTCAAAATGCAATAAATTCTTTAGGAACAAATAAAGGAACTGTAACATTAATAAAAGGCGAAATTCAAGAATCCATAACAGTTGCTAATGGTCAAGATGTAACTTTAGATACGGCTGGAAAAACATTAACTAGTGATGGAATAACAATAACAAACAATGGAACATTAATTATACAAGGCGAAGGTATAATTAATTCAGAAAATTGGGCTATAATGAATAGTTCAAATTTAACAATAGAAAAATCTACTATAAAATCAAATAAACACGGATTAAATAATACGGGCAAAATAACTGTTAATGATTCAACAATAGAAACTAAAGGATTGGGAATTCAAAATTTTGAAGACTTTGTATTTAATTCTGGATCTTTTGTATCTGAAGGACAATATACAATAAGTAATAGCAAAAATATTACAATATCAGGTGGAACAATAGAAAATAATTATACAGGATCTAAAGATAATTATACGATTATTTCTCATAATAGAGATAAAACAAATGGAACATATGAATGTATTACAAATGTAAATATAACTGGAGGATTAATAAAGAAAACTAAAAAAGGTAGTTTTGCTATAACAACAAGTAATTCGTATACAAATGGTACTATAACTGTATCTGGGGGAATAATTGAATCAATTAGTAATCTTAAAGGTAAAACTAACATATCAGGAGGAACTATCAGTTCAATAGGAACAAAAACAGGAAATATTAATATTACAGGAGGAACCATAAAAAAACGTATTTCTGTAAGTGATGCAGGAACTCTTACAATGGGAACAAAGGATTCAACTGTAAGTATAGTAAATCCAATTGTAGAAGGTGGTGTTTATATTGTAAAAACTGGTAAATTCAACTTCTACGACGGTATTATAAAAGCACCATCAGGCCAAACTCTAATCTCTGGCGATGTTACAGATACACCAGAAGGCTATAGTGTTGTAAACGGATCTGAGGTAATTGATAGTGTAACATATGATACAGCTTATCTTGACAACCATTACACAGTAACATTTGACTATAAAGATGGAACTGGAGATGTTAAAAATAAAATAGTAACATATGGTGAAACATATGGAGAATTACCAACTACAACAAAAACAGGATATACTTTTGGTGGTTGGACAGATTCTGATGGAAATATAATTAATGAAACAACAAAAGTATCACAAGCTAAAAATCATACTTTAACAGCAAAATGGACAGCAAATAAATACACAATAACATTTAACGCAAATGGTGGAACAGTAGATACAGATGAAAAAGAAGTAACATATGATGAAAAATATGGAGAGCTTCCTCTTCCTGAAAAAACAGGATATACATTTAAAGGTTGGAAAGATGCAAATGGAAAAACATATACATCAGACGAAACAGTTAAAATTACAGCAAATACAACTTTAATAGCAGAATGGGAAGCAAATAAATATTTAGTTTCATTTGATGCAAATGGTGGAACAGTAGATACAGATGAAAAAGAAGTAACATATGATCAAGCATATGGAAAACTTCCAACCCCAACAAAACCTGGATATACATTTGATGGTTGGAGAAATGCTGAAATAGGAAATGTTACAGAATCAACAATTGTTAAAACAACAAAAAATCACACATTAATAGCAAAATGGACAATTATTAACTATACATTAACATTTGATACTAATGGTGGAAAATACGCAGATAATAAAACAAACCCAACAACATATACAGTAGAAGACAAAATAACATTAAATCCAGTAACAAAAGAAGGTTATGTATTTGTTGGTTGGAAGTTATCAACATTAGATGGAAAAAATGTGGAAAACTCTGAAATAATTAACGAAATTCCACTAGGAACAATTGGAAATAGAGCATATGTTGCAGTATTTAATAATGGAGAAGTAAGTTATAGAATACACCATATGTTAGAGAATGCTAATGATAATGGATATAAAGAATACAATACAGAAATAGTTAGCAATTTAAAAGGAACAACAACTCCAGTAAAAACTGGTGATGTTATAACATTAGATGACAAACAAGCTATAACAATTTCAAATGCTATTTATGAAAAATCAACTGATACAAAAGATGGAGAGCAAGGAACATCTGTAACAGTTTCTGCAGATGGTAGCACAGAAATATATGTTTATTATAAAAGAAATAGATATGAATTAACTGTAAATGCAGGAGAAAATACAAAAGATGCAAAAGGAACAGGTACATATAAATATGGAGAAACAGTAGATATATCTGCAAGTTATGAAAACTTAGTTGGATATACATATTCAGATTTCGCATGGACAACAACAAATACAAGCATTTTAGCAAGCACAACAGCTAAATCAACAACATTAGTAATGCCTGGAGCAGCTGTTACAGTAACAGCAACAGCTAAGAAAACAGCTAATCAATACACAGTAACATTTGATGCAAATGGCGGTGTAATGAACTCTGACACAAGCACAACTTCATATAAACAAGATTATGGAAGTAAAATTACAATGAATCCACCAACAAAAGAAGGATATGAATTCTTAGGTTGGGTATCTGATAAATGGGAGAATACTACAACTACTGGATATTGGACTTATGCAAATTCTGTTGACCCTATGACAGGAGAAAAGTTAGAGATAATTAATGATGATAATCATAGGTTAAATGGTGTTGCAGGAGGTCAAGCTATTACTACAAATCCAACAGCAATTTCTGGTAATTATTCTCCAAATGGTTATTCATCAGCTACAACATCAACAGTTACATATACAGAGAGTGATCCAAATCCATTGAAAATAGATTCACAATCATATTATAGATTAACAAGAACAACTGCAAAAAATAATAACTATTCAAATGGACCAGTAAGCAATATAAATATTGTAAATAAATATACAAATATTGTATATGTTATTGTGGCAAGACTACCAGAAGGCTGGAAATTACAGTGTGCATTCAATAGTGGTATAGAAAGAGATAAATGGTTGACAAGTAATAAAGGAACAGGAAAATGGGAAACTTATGTAATTGCACAATCGGCCAATAATGGCGTACTAATAAATACCGGTTTCTTTTATATGGAAAACACAGATAGTAGTTCAAATACAGGTAATCCAGTTATGGATGTAGCATACTTGCAAGGGTATAAGACAAATATACAATATTCTGCAGATGGAAATAATCAATTCCAAGTTGGAGCAGAAAATGAAACTTTAAAAGCATTATGGAGAGCAGTTGACCAAAATGTAAAATTCACATCAGACTCAAATGGTAAATATACTGTAAAAGCTACAAATTTATTTGATAAAGATGATTATAGTTTTGATAATACTAAAATAATAAAAAAATCATCATTTACATGGAGAGGAAAATCAAATACAGAAGGTGATACATCATATTATACATCTGAGTGGATTAAAGTTACACCAAGTGCAACATATAAAATTGAAGGGGCTAGCCAAGATGGGCTAGTGGAATGGACTACTGGTAGTAAAGCATATTATTATAATTATATGACACAAGCAACTGATTATTCTAATGGCGTAGAATTTAAAGCACCTACTAAATACACTCATTATTCAACTGGTAATGAAAACGCTGTAACATACACTTACATGAGATTCCACATCCTAAAAACTGACAAAGACACAGCAACACTTACAATGACAACATCTCCAGAATACACATCAACACAAACTCTAATATTCCCAAATGGAGCAAACATTGAAGTTCAGGCAACTCCAAATGATGGATATCATGCAGAAATAACAAAAACATCAGGACTTGGAACATTCGAATCAACAACTGAAGGTGACGTTGTAACAGGAACATTAACAAACATTTCAGGACCTGTAACAACATCAGAATTAAACGTAAAATTCACAGGTAACACATATATAGTAAACTATAACGGAAATGGAGCAACATCAGGAACAACAGCACAAAGTACACATACATATGGAACAGCCTCAGCTTTAACACAAAATGGATTTGTGCGTACAGGATATACATTTAAGGGCTGGACAACAGATTCAAACTCAACAACAGTTGAATATACAGATAAACATTCAGTAACAAATTTAGCAACTACAGGAACTGTACAATTATATGCCGTATGGGCAATAAATGATTATACAATAACATATGATTACGGAACAAATGGAGGACAAGTTTCAGAAACAGATACAACAAAAACTGCAACAGCACAAGTAACATATGGTAAATCAATAGATTTAACAAAAACAGCATATAAAGCAGGATACACATTCTTAGGCTGGAGCGAATCTGCAGATTCAATAAATGTTGTTAAAACAGCAACAATGGGAGCAGCTAACAAAACATATTATGCAGTATTTGCAAAACTAGAAGTTGATCCAAGTTCAATAGAAATAGATTTAAGCAAAAATACAACACAAGCAATTACAATAACTGGTGAAAACTACGGAACATTAACATATACTACAAATAACTCAGAAGTAGTAACTGTGGCAAAAAATACTGACAATCAAAATGCAGTTGCAACATTTAAGAAAAACGGAAATACTACAATAACTGTAAAAAGCTCTGTAAAAGATTTTGCAGGAAAAAATCTATCAGCAACTATTTCCGTAATAGTAAAAACAACACCAACAAAATTAACACTTAATCCAACTAGTGCAATAATTGGTGTAAAATCAAATAACACAGTATCAGTTATACCAACAATTACACCAGAAACTGCAAATGCTGAAAACAATGTTACATTCACAAGTAATAATAGCAATATTGCTAAAGTAGATTCAAGCACAGGTGTTGTAACAGGTTTAGCTGAAGGAACAGCAATAATTACAGCTAAAACAACAAATGGACAAACAGCTACATCTACAATTACAGTAGATGCTACTGCGCCAAAAGTTACAGTAACTATGGACAATACAAGTTATAAAAAATCACATACAGCAACAATTGCTATAAGTGATGATAAAGCTGGATTACCAGCAACACAAACAATTAGTTATGCTTGGAGCACATCTAGTACAACAGCTCCAACAACATGGCAAACAAAAGATATAACAACAACAGCTGGAACTAAAACTGTAAGAACGACAGTTACAAAAAATGGAGTAACTGGAACACAATACTTATGGGTAAAAAATGGAATAAAAGATAATTTTGATAATGCTACAACTGTAAATGCAACTGCAACAGCTAAATTTGATAATACAGCTCCAGTAGTAGCAATAAATGGAAGTGCTAGCACAAGTAAAGCAAATTCAGAAACAACAATAACAATTCCATTAAAAATAACAGATATACATTCTGGAATAACAACAAATACATTCACAGCAGATGATATAGTTGTAAATGTAGAAGGAAAAGCTGTAACACCAACAACAAAAACATTGGTGTACAATTCAGTAAAAAGTGGAGTATATAGTTATACATTAACATTAGCAGGGGTTGAAGGAAATGGAAAATTAACACTTGGAATATCAGCTGGAAAAATTGCTGATAATGCAGGAAACACAAATGTTGCTACAACAATAACTACAGGCGTAACAATGGATTCAACAGCATTTACAGCAACTATTACAGCAAGTGAAAATAGCCCAACAAATGCAAGTGAAATAACATATACTATAAAATTTAATAAATCTGTAACAGGATTTGGAGAATCTGATGTTACAGTAGAAAATGGAAAAATTTCATCATTTACAAAAGTAAGTGATAGTGAATATAAAGTAGTTGTTTCAAATACAGGATCAACTACACAAACAGTTGGAATAATAACAGGATCTTGCCAAGATTTATCTGGAAATTTAATTGGAGAAGTTACACCAATTACAATAGAAATTGATAGAACAGCACCAACAGCACCATCAATAACAGTAAAAGCAAGCTCTATAACTGGAACTCAAAAAGGTAGTGTTGCATCAGCTAGTATTGGAACAGTATATACAGGCGTAGAAAACACATATTTAACATTTAGTGCTGTTGATGGTTTAGTAGGTGTAAGCAGTGGTGTTGCTGGATATAAAGTTGCAACATCAGCAGATGCAAACTTTGCAAGCTTAGAAACAGTAAGTTCATATAATTTTAAAGCCGTAACAAGTGGAACAACATTGTATGTAAAAACAATAGATAATGTAGGAAATTTATCTACAGATATTACTCAAGTTACTGTAAAATTGGTAACATTATCAGTAGCTCCAACTACTGCAAGTGTAGAAAACGAAAAAACAGTAAAAATTACAGCAACAGGAGTAAATGCAGGTAATATTACATACAATTCTTCAAACACTGCAATTGCTACAGTTTCTTCAACAGGCGTTGTAACAGCTAAAAAGGTTGGAACAGTAACAATAACTGCAACAGCAGGAAATGATACTAGTGTTAAAGCAACAAGCAGTGTAACAGTTACAAAAGGAAAAGTAGCAATACCAACAGCAACATCAAGTCTAATCTATAATGGAAAAGAGCATACAGGTGTGGCTGAGGGAGAAAAATATGAAGTATCTGGAAATAAAGCAACAAATGCAGGTAAATATACAGCTATAATTAGTTTAAAAGATGCTGTAAACTATGAGTGGAGTGACGGAACAACAGCAAATAAAAATATTAAGTGGAGTATTGCACAAAAACAAGTTACAGCCGTGTTATCTGCTAAAGATAAAACATATGATGGAACAACAACAGTAATAAATGGTACAGTTTCATTAACAGGTGTTGTAACAGGTGATGTTGTTACAGCAACAGGTTCATTTGCTTTTGCAACACCAGGAGTTGGACAAAATAAAACAGTTAATGTAACAGGTATTACATTAGGTGGTACAAATAAAGCAAATTATGTATTAAAAGCAACAACTGGAACAACAACAGCAAATATTACAAAAGCTCAATTAACAACTACATATTTAGGAGAAACTATAACATTTGGAGGAACACCAAGTTTAAGTATTACAACAACAGGTTTTGTAAATGGTGAAACAGCAGCCACTGCAAGTGGATATAAAGCTCCAACATTAAGTTTAACAGATAAAGATAAAAAAGCAGTAACTGTAGATGATTTGAAAGTTGATGGAAGTCCATATACAGGTACACCAGAAGGTGGAAATGCTACAAATTATTCTTTCAAATATGTAAGTGGAAATTTAGTTGTAAATGCTAAAGCTCTATCTTCAAAAGATATGTCTGCAGTATTAGAAGGAACATCTTATACATATACAGGAAAAGATATAACTCCTGCAGTATCTGTAAAAGATAATGGTAAAGAGCTAGAGCAAGATACAGATTATACAATAGAATATAAAAATAATAAAAACAGTGGAACAGCTACTGTTACAATAACAGGAAAAGGTAATTATTCTGGAAAAACAGAATTAACATTTAAAATAAATAAAGCCGTTTTAACAGCAACATATGCAGGTGAAACAATTACATATGGAGAAAAACCGGAATTAAAAGTTACTGTAACTGGTTTTGTTAATGGTGAGAATGCTACAACATCAAGTGGATATAAAGCACCAACATTAAGTGCACCAAGCACAGCTGTAGGTGAATATACTCTTACACCAGTAGCAGAAGAAGCCGATAACTACACATTCAAATGCGTATCTGGAAAATTAATAATAAATGCTAAAACAAGTGTAGAAGCCTCATTATCACAAACAGAGTATACATATGATGGAAATGCAAAAACTCCAGCTGTTACTGTAATTGATAGAGGTAACGAAGGTGATTCTAGTGATGACAAAGTATTAGTAGAAGGCCAAGATTATACAGTTGAATACAAAAATAACATAAATGCCGGAACTGCAACAGTAATAATAACTTTAGGAGGAACAAATGGAAATTATTCTGGAAGCATTACAAAGACATTTACAATAAATAAAGCTCAAGGTGAAGGTACAGTTTCAATAGGAGATTGGATTTATGGAAACACAGCTAAAACACCTGCTGTAACATCAGAAACAGGAAATACAAGCATATCAAAAACAACATATACAGGAACAACAAACTCAAATGTAAGTTACAATAGTACAACTGCACCAACACAAGCAGGAAACTATACAGTAACAGTTGATGTAGCTGAAACAGCAAATTATAAAGGATTTAGCACATCTGCAAACTTTACTATAGAAAGAGCAACATTAACACCAACAGCTACAGCTGAAAATAAAGTATATGATGGAAATACAAATGCACAAGGTACAATAAGCTTAGCGGGTGCTAAAAATAGCGAAAAAGTAACTGCAACTGCTACATTTAAATTTGAAACTGCATCTGCTGGTGTAGATAAAAAAGTAAATGTAACAAATATTACATTAGCAGAAGCTTGGAAAGCAAACTACAAATTAAGTACAACAACAGTTACAACAAAAGCTACAATAACAAAAGCAACAGGAACAGCTACTATAGAAATTTCAGATTGGACATATGGAGATACACCAAGTATTCCAGTTATAAAAACAACAACAAATGAAGGTGCTAACACATCTTTCGAATATTCAGGAACAACAGCATCTGGAGAAAAATATGGTCCAAGTAGTACTGCTCCAACATTACCAGGAAATTATGTAATTAAAGCTACAATTGAAGGTAATGATAATTATAATGAAATAATAATTACAAAAGAAATTTCAATAACAAAACGTACTTTAACTGTAACAGCAACAGCAAATAATAAAACATATGATGGAAAAACATCAGCAACAGGAAGTATTGTTTTAACAGGTGCTGTAAATAGCGAAAAACCAACAGCAACAGGTACATTTGCATTTGAAAATAGTACTGCTGGAAATAGTAAAAAGGTTAATGTAACAAATATTACTTTAAATAGTAGTTTTGTAAGTAAATATGAATTAAATGTTACATCATTAACTATAACAGCTAATATTGAAAAGGCATTATTAACAGCAAAATATGCTGGAGATGAATTTGTATATGGTGAAAGAAGTGCAAAAACTACAATATCTGTAACAGGTTTTGTAAATAGCGAAAATGCTGTAAGTGCAGCAGGATATAAAGCACCAACTTTAAATATAACAGATAAAAATGATAAACAAGTAACTGTAGATGGCTTAACAGCAATTGGAAGCCCATATACAGGTACACCACAAGGCGGAGAAGCTACAAACTATAAATTTAAATATGTTAGTGGAACAATAGTTGTTAATAGTAAACAATTAAGCTCTACAGATATATCTGCATCTTTAGATCAAACTAAATATACTTATGATGGAAAAGATAAAACTCCAGGAGTTACAGTAAAAGATGGAAATACACAGTTACAAAAAGGAACAGACTTTACAGTAACATATAAGAATAATAAAAATGCAGGAACTGCAACTGTTACTATAAAAGGAACAGGAAATTATTCTGGTGAATTAACATTAACATTTACTATAAGTAAAGTTAAATTAACACCAACAGCAGAAACAAATGAGAAAAATTATGATGGAAATGTATCAGCAACAGGAACAGTAACAATACCAGTAGGTGTAAATAGTGAAGTTCCAACATTAAAATCTTCTTACGTATTTAAATTTGCTAATAAAAATGCAGGAACTAATAAAGAAGTTACTGTAACAGGAATTGAATTAGATGATACATGGAAAGCAAATTATGAATTAACAACAAGCACATTAAAAGTTACATCTACAATTAATAAAGTTGAATTAACAGCAACATATGTTGGAGATGAATTTACATATGGCGAAAGAAGTGCTGTAACAACAATTAATGTAACAGGATTTGTAAACAGCGAAACTGCTGCAACAGCTGAAGGATATAAAGCTCCAGCTCTAAAGGTTGTAGATAAAAATGGAAATGATGCAAGTATAGATAGCTTAACAGCAATTGGAAGTCCATATACAGGTACACCACAAGGTGGAGAAGCTACAAACTATACATTTAATTATGTAAGTGGAAAAATAATTGTAAATTCTAACTCAAATGTTGAAGTAACAATTAGTCCAGAAACATATGTATATGATGGCACAGCTAAAAAGCCAAGTGTTAAAGTAGTTGATAAAACTACAAATCAAACATTAGTTAGTGGAACTCATTACACAGTTTCTTACTTAAATAATACAAATGCCGGAACAGCAACTGTTGAAGTTACATTAAAAGGAAATTATGAAGGTACAATAACTAAGACATTTACAATTACAAGAGCTGATGGAGAAGGTAGTGTTTCTATAGAAGGATGGGTTTATGGTAGTGAACCAAACTTACCAACACCAGTATCTAGTACAAACGGAATAAGTGCAGTTTCATATTTATATACAGGAACAACAAATGCAGGAGTAAAATATAATAGTGAATCTGCTCCAACAGAAGCAGGTACATATACAGTAACAGCAATATTTGCACAAACTAGAAATTATAACGAAACAACTGCAACAGCAGACTTTACAATAAGTAAAGCAGTGGCAACAGAGCCAACTGTTGTAAAAGGTTTAGTTTATACAGGAAAAACACTTTCTGGTATAACAGGAGGAAAGAATTGCGCATTATCTGGCGTTACTTCAAGTATAAATGCTGGTAATTACACTGCTACAGCAACTTTAAGCAATGTAAACAATTATGAGTGGAGTGATGGCACAACTGCTAAAAAGACATATAATTGGTCTATTGCTAAAGCTACATTAAAACCATCTGCTACAGCTAAAAATAAAGTATATGATGGAACAACTACAGCTAGTGGTACAATTACATTACAAGGTGCTGTAAATAACGAAAAACCAACAGCAACAGCTAAGTTTGAATTTGCTTCAGCAAATGCAGGAACTCAAGTTGTAAATGTTACAAATATTGAACTTGAAAATAACTGGAATACAAATTATGAGTTAGAAACAGATAATTTGAAAGTTGAAGCTCAAATTACACAAAAAGCTATTGAAGTTACTAAAACAAATTATAATAATACATATGATGGAAGTGCACATTCTATTGAAATCTCAACAGTACCATCAGGTGATAATATTAAGATTTATTATAGTACAAAATCAGCTTTAACAAGTGCAAATTATGCTACAGAAGGTTCATTAGATAAACCTACTGCAGTAAACGCAGGAACAACAACTGTATATTATTATATACATGATGAAAATGAAAATTATGCTGATTATGCATCAAATGCAGAATCAAATAATGGAACAATTACAATTTCTAAAGCTACATTAACACCTACAGTTACAGTAAATAGCAAAGTTTATGATGCAACTACAAATGGAACAGGTAAAGTTACATTAGCAGGTGCAGTAAATAACGAAGCACCAACAGCAACAGGAACATTTACATATAATAATAAAAATGTTGGAACAGGAAAAACTGTAAGTGTAAGCATTAGTTTAGATGGAGCTTGGGGAACAAATTATAAATTAAGTACAGATAAAGTATCATTAACAAATGGTGTAATTACAGTTAAATCTGTAACAGTTAAATCTATTAGTGTAAATAATAAGAATTATGATGGAACAACTACAGCAACACAAAAGAGCGCAATTGTTCTATCTGGAGTAATTAGTGGTGATACTGTAACTGCTACAGCAAGCAAATATTCATTTGCAAGTGCTGCGGCCGGAACAGGAAAAACTGTAACAGCAACAGGAATTACATTAAGTGGTGCAGATAGCGGAAATTATAAATTAAGTAGTACACAAGCTACAACTACAGCTAATATTAATAAAGTTAAATTAACACCAACAGTTACAGCAAATTCAAAAGTTTATGATGGAACAAATAGTGGAACAGGTAAAGTTACATTAACAGGAGCTGTAAATAGTGAAAAGCCAGCAGCTTCTGCAACATTCAAATTTGAAGATGAAAATGGATATGTTGGAAATAATAAAACAGTTAATGTAAGCAATATTACATTAACAGGAAGTTGGGGAACAAACTATCAATTAACTACAACTACGGGTACAACAACTGCTAATATAACAAAAGCAACATTAACAGCAACATATACAAGTGAAACAATTTTCTTTGGAAATGAGCCTGATGTATCAATAAAAGTTGAAGGATTTGTAAATAATGAAGATGAAGAATCTGCAAATGCATATGTAAAACCAACTTTAGCATTAACAGATAAAGATGGAAATGCCGTTACAGTAAGTGATTTAACTGTAGCCGGAAGTCCATACACAGGTACACCACAAGGTGGATCTGCTACAAACTATAAATTTAATTATGTAAGTGGAACATTAACAGTTAAAGAAAATCCAGTTTCTGTAACAGTTTCTTTAAGCACAACAAGTTATGTTTATGATAAAACAGCTAAAAAACCAACTGTAACAGTTAAAAAGACTGGAACAACAGAAAAACTAGTTTCAGGAACAGATTATGATGTAACATATTTAAATAATATAAATGCCGGAACAGCAACTGTTAAAGTTACATTAAAAGGAAATTATTCTGGAGAAGTTAGCAAAAACTTTACTATTAATAAAAAAGCGTTGACTGTTAAAGTTAATGCAGTATCAAAAGATTATGATGGAAATGATGTAACATCAGGAACAATAAGCCTTACAGGAGTAATATCAGGTGATACTGTAACTGCTGCAGCGACTGGTTATAAATTTGATAGTAGCACAGCGGGTATAGATAAAACAGTTACAGCTACTGGAGTTGCAATAGCCGGAGCTAGTAAAGCAAATTATAAGATTAATTCAACTACAGCAACAGGAAAAGCTAACATTAATAAAGTTAAATTAACAACTGCTACAATAACTGCAAATAATAAAGTTTATGATGGTACAAATACAGCTTCAGGAACCATTACATTAACAGGAGCAGTTAACAGTGAATCACCAATAGCAACAGGAACATTTACATTTGAAGATGAAACAGGAACTGTTGGAACTGGTAAAATTGTAAATGTAAATATAGCTCTAGATTCTGCATGGAAAACAAATTATGAATTAACTACTACAACTGGAACAACAACAGCAAATATAACAAAGGCTACATTGACTGCAAAATATGCAGGAGAAACTATAACATATGGTGCAAAACCTGTGCTAAGTGTTAAAGTAACTGGATTTGTAAATGGTGAAACAGCTGCTACAGCAAATAAATATGTAGCACCAAAAATTACAAATACAAATGTAAAAGTGGGTAGTTATACACTAAAACCACAAGGTGGAAGTGCTACAAATTATACATTTAATTATGTAAGTGGAACATTGAAAATCACAGCTAAAGCATTAACAAGTTCAAATATAACAGCTACACTTGCACAAGAAAAATATACTTATGACGGAAATGAAAAACAACCAACAGTAACTGTAAAAGATGGAACAACTACATTAGTTAGTGGAACAGATTATACAGTAGCATATAAAGATAATATAAATGTTGGAATTGCTACAGTTGTTATAACTGGTAAAGGTAATTATTCTGGAGAAATTACAAAAGTATTTACTATTGCAAAAGCTAATATTAAAGTAACATTAAGCAATTACTCTGGAACATATGATAGAAAATCTCATACTTTTGGATTAACAACAGCTCCTTCTGCAAATGTAACTATTTATTATAGTTCATCAACAGCATTAACAAGTTCAAATTATAGTTCAGCTGGATCTACTACAAAACCAACTAGAACAAAAGCTGGAACAACTACAGTATATTATTATGTAAAAGATTCAAGTGGAAATTATAATGATTATGCTTCAAATGCAAATAGTAAAAATGCAAGTATTAAAATTACTGCTAAAGCATTGACAAGTACAGACTTGACAGTTGCTTTAAGTAATTCAACATATGAATATAATAAAACAGAAAGAAAACCAGATGTTACTATAACAGATGGAACATATACTTTAGTTAAGGGAACAGACTTCTCTGTAACATATACAAATAATATAAATGCAGGAACTGCAACTGTTACTATAAATGGTGTTGGAAATTATTCTGGTACTATAACACGTGAGTTCACAATTACTAAAAAATCAGTAACACCAACATTAACGGCAAAAAATAAAGTTTATAATGGAAAAACAACAGCTTCAGGAACAATTAATCTTAGTGGAGTTATTACTGGAGATACTGTTACTGCAACATCATCAAGTATTAAATTTGCAAATGCTACAGTTGGAACAGGTAAAACAGTTACAGCTACATCAATTACAATAAGTGGATTAAGTAGTGCAAATTATGTATTATCTACTCAAACAGCTACAGCAACTGCAAATATAACAAAAGCTACATTAACTGCAACATATGCAGGAGAAACTATAACATATGGTGAAACACCAGTATTAAGTATTACAGTAACAGGATTTGTAAATGGAGAAACAACAGCTACAGCGACTTCATATAAGGCTCCAACAATGAGTTTAACAGATAAAAATGGAAATTCTGTAAAAGTAAGTAATATAAGTGTTAGCGGAAGTCCATATACTGGTACTCCAGGAGGTGGATCTGCTACAAACTATACATTTAAATATGTAAGTGGAAAATTAACTGTAAATGCTAAGAGCAATTTTGATGTTACTTTAAGCGGTAGTAGCTTTATGTACACAGGTAGTCAAATTAAACCTAGTGTAACAGTAAAAGATAAAGAAACTGGAGATGTGATTGCTTCAAGCAATTATACAGTAACATATTCTGATAATATTGACCCAGGAACGGCAACTGTAATTGTTACAATGAATAGCAGTTCAAACTATAGTGGAAGTGTTACAAAAACATTTACTATATTAGAGCCATATTATGTTGAATACAAAGGAAGCACAATTGTTAAATATTATGGAACATTAGCAAGTGCTATAAGTGGAGTAACAAGTGGAAATACAATAGAAGTATTGAAAAATAAAACAGAAACAACAGCAGCAACTTTAGCATCTGGAAAAACAGCTACATTAGATTTAAATAGAAATACAGTAACTTTAAGTGGTAAAACTCTAACAAATAATGGAACATTGACAATAACAGGTACAGGAAAATTAACAGGTACAGGAGCAAATACAGTAACAAACTCTGGAACATTTAAAAAGACTGGAACATCAACAATTGCTAATACAGCAACATCTTCATATTGTACTGTTTTAAATACAGGAACAGCTTCATTTAGTGAAGGAAATATTGATAGTTCATATATTGCAATTAAAAATGATAATGAAGGAAAAATAACTGTAAATGGCTCTAATGTAACAGCAACAAGTTATGCAATTTATAATACAGGAACTGTAACAACAGAATCATCACCAGCAGTAAAAGTAATTGCAGGAAAAATTGAAAGTAAAGCATTAATAAGTATAGCTAATAATGGAATAGGATTAATTAACTTGGCTGGAGGAACAATTACACAAGCAAATGCTAATTCAAGTGTATATAATGATTTAGATGGAACAATTTTAATTTCAGGTGCAACAATAACAAATAGTGCTAATGATGGTGCGGCTGTAACGAATGAAGGTACAGGTAAAGTTATAATAACAAGCGGTCAAATATCATCTGAAAAAACAATAGGAGTTTCAAATTTATCTACAGGAACAATTACAATTGGAACAAATGAATCAACACCATCAGTAAGTACAACAGTTCCAAGTATAAGAGGAAAAATTTATGGTATATCAAATAAATCTGGAACATTAAACTTCTATGATGGTATATTAAAAGGTGCAACAAGTGCTATTTATGAAACAGTAACAGATAAAACAACAGGATATGTGATAGTTTATGGAACAGAAACAATAGATAGTACAGAATATCAAACAGCAGTATTAGGACCATCAGCACCAGAGATAACAGCTAAGATAAAAGATGCAAGTGGAGCAACATATACAAGTGGAACATGGACAAATCAAAATGTATATGTTGAATTAAGATCTGAAAGTATTGGAGCAGGAATCAAGAGATATAGATGGAGCGAAGATGGTGGAGAATCATGGACAACAACTAATTTAACAACAACAGATAATGTTGGAACAATAACATTTAAAGTAGAAAGAGATGGAGAAATTAAATTTAGTGCAGTGGATAATAATAATGTTGAATCAGCGATGTCAAAAATAACAATAAGAAAAGAAGTAACAGTACCAACAATTACATATGGAAAAAATGGAGGAACATATACAATTCCTGCAGGTTCTACAACAGTAAGTATAAGTTCAAAATTAACAGCAGCAGATACAGGAGGAAGTGGACTAAACACATTAAAATATGCATGGTCACAAAGCAATACAACACAACCAACATCATGGACAACATTTACAAATGGAGGAAGTGTGACTAAAGCAGCAACAGGAGGAAATTGGTACTTATGGGTACAAATTACAGATAAAGCTGGAAATACATTGACAACAAAATCAGATGCATTTACTGTAAAATATCAAGTAAAATATGATGCAAATGGAGGAACAGGAGCACCAAGTGCACAGACAAAAACATATAAAACAGCATTAACATTAAGTACAACAAAACCAACATATACAGGACATACATTTAAAGAATGGAATACAAAATCTGATGGTTCAGGAACTGGTTATGCTTCAGGAGGAAGCTATACAGAAAACAGTTCAGTAACTTTATATGCAATATGGACAGCTAATAATTATAATATTACTTATAATTATAATGGAGTAAAAAACTACATTGAACCAATATCATCAAGCGTAAAATTTGCTGGATTTACTGGAAAAGAAAATACATGTATTAGTTTAGGAGAAGTATATAAAGATGATTTAGAAGCAGGAGATAAATTAAATGTAACATTCTCAGTTTCATACAGTGGTTTAACTGCAGTAAGTGGTCAAACTGCTGGTGCACTTGTACAAGGAGAAGGAGATGTAACTGGATGGTCAAATTGTTTCCCAAAAGGAACTACAGTAAATTGGCTAGGTACAGGAACAGATACGTATTCATATACAACTTATTCTTTAACATCAGATCAAATTTCAAATGGAAAATTTGATATTGAATTAAGAACAGATTATTATTCAGCAGGAACTATAACAATTACAAACATTAAAGTAACAAGAGTAACAACTAAGACAGTAAGTAAAGCATATAATACAACTCTTGGAACATTACCAGCACCAGTTGAAAGCGGTTATACATTAGATGGTTGGTATACAGCAACAAGTGGTGGAACTGAAATTTTGCCTACTACAAAAGTAACAGGTAGTGCAACATACTATGCACGATGGACAGCTAATAACTATACAGTAACTTATGACTATAAAACAAATGGTGGTAGTTCAGCTACAAAGACAAGTGCAACAGTAGCTTCAGATGGGGTAATTGATTTAACGCCAACAGCAACTAAAGATGGATGGACATTTGTTGGATGGAATACTAATAAAGATGAAACAACAGGATTATCATATTTAAATATGAGATCAAGTAATATAAAATTATATGCAATTTATAGTAAAACAATTACGGGATCATTTAAGTATTATAATAATCAGACAAAAACTGTAAGTGAAACTATATATAATCAGGCAGTATCAGCAAATATTACAACTCCAGAGGCTCTAGGAACACCAAGTGGATATACATTTAGAGGATGGTCAGATGGTTCAAATGGAAACGCGACTATAAAAGTGGGAGCAAGTAAGAGCGTAACATTAACAGCAAATAAAACATATTATGCATCATATTCATATACAATAACAATTGCATTTAATGGAAATGGTGCAACAAGTGGAACAGCACCAGCAAATCAAACAGGAACAGGATATATGAATTATGTTGGAACAAAGATTGGGCATAGCTTCACAATGCCAAGCAATACATTTACTAAAACTGGATATACATTTAAAGAGTGGAATGCAAACACAGGCGGAACTGGAGCAAGCTATACAGTAGGAACTGCATATACATTCACAGCAAATAAAACATTATATGCAAAATGGAATCAAAATAATTACGAAGAATTAAATTCAAGCGGTACACATGTAAAATATTATATTACATTAGTAGATGCAATTAATGGAGTAACAAGTGGAAATACAATAAAGGTATTAAATTCGAGAACAGAAACATCAGGAGCAACATTAGCATCTGGAAAAACAGCAACATTAAATTTAAATAGTAAGACGGTTACATTAAGCGGTGTAACATTGGCAAATAATGGAACATTGACAATAACAGGTGCTGGAACATTAGTAAGCTCCGGAGCAAATACAGTAACAAATGCTGGAACATTGACAAAATCAGGAACATCAACAATAGATAACTCATCAACAGAAACATATTACACTATTTATAATACAGGAACAGCAACATTAAGTGCGGGAAATATAGATTCATCATTTAGAGCAGTTGTTAATATGGGAAAAGGAAAATTGTTCATAACAGGTGCAAATATATCATCAAAGAACTATAGTGTTTATAATTATGGAACAGATAGTACAGATTCAATTCCAACAGTAAAAATGACTGCAGGAAAAGTTGAGAGCACGGCAGCAGTAAGTGTATATAATGCAGGAATGGGAACAACTGAATTGGCAGGAGGAACAATTACACAAGCAGGTACTAATACAAGTGTATATAATAATAAAGACGGAACAGTATTAATTTCAGGTGCAACAATAACAAATAGTGCTAGTGATGGTGCAGTCATAACAAATGGTGGCACAGGTAAAGTTGTAATAACAAGTGGTCAAATATCATCTGAAAAAACAATAGGAGTTTCAAATTTATCTACAGGAACAATTACAATTGGAACAAATGAATC
>CAKPRA010000012.1 GCA_934180065.1 uncultured Clostridia bacterium
TAAAACAAAAAATAGAAGATATGGAAAAGCTAGGATATAGTAAAGAAGAAGTAATAAAAATGACAAAAAGTCTGCCAGCAATATATGATTGTAGTATAGACAATATAAAACAAAAAATAGAAGATATGGAAAAGCTAGGATATAGTAAAGAAGAAGTAATAAAAATGACAAAAAGTCTGCCATCTATATATAGTTATAGTATAGACAATATAAAACAAAAAATAGAAGATATGGAGGAGCTAGGATATAGTAAAGCAGAAGTAATAAAAATGACAAAAAATCTGCCATCAATATATGGTTTTAGTATAGACAATATAAAACAAAAAATAGAAGATATGGAAAATCTAGGATATAGCAGGGAAGAAGTAATAAAACTTACAAAAAGTATGCCCTCAATATATGGCTTAAGTATAGATAATATAAAACAAAAAATAGAAGATATAGAAAAGCTAGGATATAGTAAAGAAGAAGTAATAAAAATTACAAAAAGTATGCCATCAATATATGGCTATAGTATAGACACATTAAAACAAAAAATAGAAGATATGAAAAAGCTAGGATATAGTAGAGAAGAAGTAATAAAAATGACAAAAAGTCTGCCAACAATATATAGTTTAAGTACAGACTCATTAAAACAAAAAGTTGATTTTTATGATAATATAGGATTGTATGAATTGGCAATAAATGATACAAAACAACTAATGCAAAGTGTGTCATTAAGTTATGCTAGATATATGTTTTATAAAGAAAAAGATATAGAAATAAATGATAAAAGCTATAAAAAAATGTTTATTGGTCAAAAGCCATTTGAGAAAACATATGGAATAACAAAAGAGGAATTATTAGAAAAGTATGATTATCAAGCATATGTACAACAAAAGAAAACACAAGATTTAGGAAAAGAAACGCTAGAAATTCAAAAAGAAACATCATACATACAGCAAACAGAGCAAGCAATGAATAGTCAAGAGCAAATGTTGGAACAGAAAAATCAAGCTGACATAAACATTGATTAAGTTACTCCAAATCTAATAAAATTAAAAAGTTTGTAAATATTTGCCGTTAGACCAAACAAAGGGGAGAAAATAATGATTTTTTTAATAATAATATTAATAATTCTAATAATTTACTTTACAAATAATAAAAAAAAGCAAACACAACCAGAAACACAACAAATAGCGGAAAATCAAGAAACAATCATTGAACCTGAATATTTAAAAAGTGAAAATCAAATAATTGAAGACATAATAAACCAAGAGCTTCAAAGGAACAATTATGATGGAAATGATATAAAAGCAGTAGAGCGTAAAATACTAAGATTAACAATAATTTTTTCAATTTTGAATTTTATATTTATTTCTCTAATATTTTTTCATTTACCAAAATATGTGTATTTATTGGAAGTAATAAATGTATGGGGATACCTTTCTTTCACGAAAAAATATAATACTGTCCAATACATAAAAAAAGAGCTAAAAGCACGACCTGATGATGAGATATCAGATATTGTATCAAGTATAATAGCAGGTGGGACTGTAAATAAAAATAAAAAATTTATAGTATCAATATCATGTGTGGTAATTTCAACATTATTACCATTATTGATATTTATAAATCCAATAATATTTTATGAACCATATGAAGATGGATACTCTGTAAGGTTTTATGCAACAGGTTTAACAAATTCTAAAACAATAACAATCCCAGAAGAGCATAATGGCAAACCTGTTCTTGGAATACGTGGAGATGCTTTTGCCAATATTTCATCTCTAGAGGAGGTAAATTTACCAGATACAATTAAAGAAATAAGAGGTAAAGCATTTAAAAATGATAAAAAATTAACAAATATTAAATTGCCAGAAAATCTTACATATCTTGGCGGAGGGTCCTTTAAAAATTGTAAATCATTAAAAAGTATAACAATTCCCAAAGGAGTAACTGAGATAAATGGAGAAACATTTGTAAATTGTGAATCTCTTGATAGTGTAGTATTACACGATGATATCACATCAATACATGGAGAAACATTTATAAATTGTATTTCACTAAGAGAAATTAATTTGCCATCTAAAATAACAGAAATAAGAGGAAATACATTTCAATATTGTAGCTCTTTAAGAAAGATTGATATTCCAACTGGAGTTGTAAGAATAGGAGGACATGCTTTTGAAGGATGTTCAGATTTAGAAGAAGTTAATTTACCATCAACACTAAAAGAAATTGGAAGTTCAGCTTTTAGAGAATGCAGTAGTTTATATGAGATTACTATACCAAAAAATACAACATCTATTGCAGAAAACGCATTTAAGGACAGTCCAACAAATAAAAATTATGATGGAGTAGGAAGAAATATAAGGGATGTTTATAATAGTAATTATACAAAAAAACAAAACACTATAGTTGGAAATAATACTACAAACAATACTTCACAAGATATTATTAATCAAACACAAGATATAAATAAAAGAATGAATAACAGTTTAAATAATTTATATAAAAATCAACAATAAGGAGGGAAAATGGAACAGCCAAAATTTATCCATTTATTATATGTGCCAACAATGGCTTGTAATATGCAATGTAAATATTGTTATTTAGAAGATAACACAAAAGATGAAGATACAAAATATACACCTATTGAAACACTAAAATATGCGGTTGATAAATTAAAAAAAGATAATATAGTTCCATTTAACATATCTCTTCATGGAGGAGAAGTAACAGCTCTTAGCAAAAATGATTTTGAAGACTTAATTAAATTCATATCAGATTATTATAATACAAACAAAACCTTGATAGAAAGCAATAATTTTAAAGTTGGAAAGCCACATATAAAAACAAATTTATATGATTTAGATAAGCATTTAGAAACAATAAAAAAATATAATGTATCAATAAGCGGAAGCTTGGATTTACCATTTTCGTTACATGATAAGTTTAGAGTAACAAAAGCAGGAAAATCAACATTACAAAAAATATTGCAAAATATTCAAAAATTGAGTGAGCTTCCAAACAGTAAAAAAGTGTCTGCAACAATATTTAAAGAGCATTTTGAATTAATAGATGAAATTATAAATGATATAAAATTTCTTGATAAAAATACATCTCTTGATATGAATGATTTTAATTTTATGATAGGATTTGACTATAATTCAAATGGATTACTAACACCGCTAACTGAAAATGAACAGGTCGAATTTTTTAATAGAATGCATGCAGAATTTGATAATACAAATCTAGATAAAGGCGTAAATGGAGCGTGGTTTAACGAGTTTGGACCTGAGTATTGTACAAATTGTGATAATTGCGGAGAAAAGTTCTTTTTATTAGAAAGAAATGGAGATATATATTCTTGTGTGCGTGGTCAAAAGCATAAAGAGTTTTACTATGGAAATATTTACAAAGATTCTGTAGAAAAAATAATGCAAACAGCTCGCATGAAAATATTTAATATGCATAATCAACTACCATTTAATGAAGAATGTGCAAATTGTGGATATTTATATTTGTGTAAAACTGGTTGTCCATTTGTTAAAAATGTATATAAAACTAATAAATCATATACTTGTAAATTACAACAAGAGCTATATAAAAATAGAAATTATGAGAAAAAGTTTGATGGAGAAGCGGAATATGATTATATATCAAAAATGCATCCAGACATAATGGAAAGATATATTCCAAAATCAGATAATGATGACGAAATTAGTTTAGAAAATTTAATAAAACAAGATTCAAAATTAAAATATATTTATGATGAAAAATCCTTTTTATTAAAAGTAGATGAGCAAGAATATTGGCTTAAATCTCAAATATTAAAAAATACAAGAGATATATTATATATAACTCCAGAAACAGATATTAAGCTATATATAAGAAAAAACATACTAGAAGAGCAAAGTTTATATCCACAAAATAATTCACTATACATAATGTTATTAAGTGGAGATTTAATAAAATATGGTGATGAAGGTAGAATAAAACAAAAACATGTAATGACACATCAAGTGTTCAAAAATGTACTAGAGCAAACAAAATCAGAAAAAGATGGTTTTTATTGTTTCGATTTAAAAGATTTATTATATTTATATAGAAAATACATCTCAAAAGAAAATCCAAACAACATATTTTTTACAACAAGCGACTTAAGAGATTATCATTACATAAAGCAAAAAAACAATGCTTATTATCACATAAAAGCAATAAATTTACCATTCCAAAACATAGAATTTTATTACCTAGATATGGAACAATAATAAAAAAAATAGGGGACGGTCCTGCCAAATCCAGCCTAGCAGTAAGAAAGATAGGGGGCTTTGAAGTTGAAATAATGGAAAGTTTAAGTAAAATTCAAACTAAATATTACTTAAAAAGAAAGGGATGAAATTAATATGAAGGATATAATACCAAAAACATATAACGAAGTAATTCGTAAAAAGAGATGTTATGATTTAGCTAAATATTATTTTGTATCAAATGAACAATTAGTTGAAATATATAATTTTTTAAGTGAGAATGCAAAAAATAGAATTAGTGCTGGAAAATCGATGATTGCTTTTTATGATGAAAACGGTAAAATGGTAAAAAATATATCAGCAAGACCAAAGTTATTATCGTTTGATGGAATTAATATGTCAAACTCAGGATTCGTAGTAATTCAACATTATACATCAAGTGGTAGTAGCTCTGGAGGCTCTTCTTCAAATAATAATAATAATAATAATAACAACAATAATAATAACGGCTAAAATGGGGAAAATCCAGCTTAAGAGTAAGAAAAAACGGGGACGGTCCTTTAAAAAAGAAAAATAATATGGCGAGGGGCAGATAATCATGATAGTTGAGAAAATTCATAATAAAAGACTTAAAGAGCAAGGAATAAGTATTTGCTCTAAATATAAATCAAATGATAATACATTAGAGCGTAATACAGATAAAACAAAAAGAAATGACGATGTTCAAAATTGTATATGTATTGAAAGAGCTTATTATAAAAATAATAAATTATTAACAAAAATATTTAATTTTGATCCAAGAATAAAATACACCTACATATCGGCAGGTGATGAAAATAAAGAAGTGACATGTCCTAATTGTGGAAATACATGTAAAGAAAGTGAAATTGAAGATGGCTGTTCATATTGCGGTACAAATTACAATATTGAATACTCAGATAAATCACTTGGAACCAAATATCATTATGATAGAGTGCTACAAGGAAGTAATTACAAAACAATAACTTTGATAATAGACATAATAATAAGTGCAATATTAGTTATTACATATATACTCAAGACTTGTAGAACATTTAATATATATGATATTTCTAAAATAATTATAGGAACAATAATTGTAAGTTTAATATTATATTATCTTTTTTATATAGTAGATGCAGTAGCAGTGACACTTCCAATAAAAATATACAAAGATGCTCAAAACAAAAAGCAAATGAAATTTTGGAAAAGAATGGAATCAATTGGAATAGATAAAAAAACATTTTACAATAATGTAAATTACGAGCTACAAAATTATTATTATGGAGAAAATAGCGAGAATAAAAATATAATAGATTACGATATAATTGATTATATATCATTAGATGAACAAATAATAAAAAATAAAAAGATTCTTGTTACAATTAAAGCACAAATAAGAGAAATTGAACTAATTCAGGGCACAATAAGTGAAAAGATACAAAAAAGGACATTTACATTCGAAAAAAGCAATGAACAAATACTAGACTTGAAAGCAGGAAGCAATATAATAAGTTGCCATAATTGTGGAGCCTCAATAGATGTGACAAAAAGTAAATGTGACTATTGCGGAACAAAAATCAATGGATATCAACAATGGTATTTAAAATATGGTGATGAAGTAAAAAAATAAGTTATCATAAAATATGAAACAGAAATTACATAATTGAAAAAAAGGAGAGATATAGAATGATATTAAAAAAAGGAGATTTATGCAAACATTTTAAGGGAAAAAATTTGCAAGAAAAGAATATATATGAAGTATTAGAAACAGGAGTAAATTATTCAGGAGATGCTTCAGAAAATCCAATAAAGGATTTAGTAATATATAAAAATATTCGTCAAGGAAAAATATTTGCAAGAGAAATGAGTGATTTGGTAGCAGAGCTAACTCCAGAAAAACAGCAAGAATTTGGACAAAAACATAGAGTTGACTTGTTAACTAAGGAAGAGATAGAATTTGTAAAGAGCATGATTGAAAATCAAGAAAGATAAAATGTTTATATGTGCTAAAAAAGATTAATGTTAATATATAAAAAAAGTAGTTAATGTGATATAATTCATAAGTGTAAAATTTTATTGTGTATGAAAAGGAGTTAAAATGTTAAATCAATTTTCGAGAACAGAGCTATTAATTGGAAAAGAATCAATTGAAAAATTAAATAAATCAAAAGTGGCGGTATTTGGAATAGGAGGAGTGGGCTCTTTTGTAGTTGAAGGATTAGTAAGAGCTGGAGTTGGAAACTTTATTCTTATAGATGATGATAAGGTTTGTCTAACTAATTTAAATAGACAACTTATTGCTACAAGAGCAACTGTAGGAAAATATAAGGTTGAAGTTGCTAAGGAGCGAATTTTAAGTATAAATCCAAAAGCAAATGTTGAGATTGTACAAGAATTTTTTATGCCGGATAGTAAAGAAATACTAGATAACTCAGTGGATTATATAGTAGATAGTATTGATACTGTTACTGCAAAAATTGAGCTTGTAGTTAGAGCAAATAAATTAGGAATTCCTATTATATCAAGTATGGGAACAGGAAATAAACTTGACCCAACTAGATTTGAAGTTACAGATATTTATAAAACAAGTGTATGTCCTTTAGCAAAAGTAATGAGAAAAGAGCTAAAGGCTAGAGGGATAAAGAATTTGAAAGTTGTTTATTCAAAGGAAGATCCTATTAAATTAGATAATAACTCAGAATCTAGTTGTAAAAATGGTTGTATTTGTCCTCCTGGAACTAAAAGAAAATGTACTATTAGAAATCAGGTTCCCGGAAGTATTTCTTTTGTACCTTCTGTTGCAGGACTAATAATTGCAGGTGAGGTTGTAAAAGATATTATTAATAATAAATAAGGAGAGCTTATGGAAATAGAAAGAAGATTTTTAGTAACAGATATAGATAAAGTTGAAAAATTAGTAGAGGAATATAAACATACAAAAAAGAGCATTATTCAAGATTATATATATTCTGATATTTTTACAGCTATTCGAAAAAGAAAGATAGTAAAAGATGGAAAAGAAAAATATATTTATACTGTAAAAACGGGTAGAAAAGGTTTTTCTGTAAATGAGTATGAAAATGAAATATCAAAAGAGCAATATGATTCATTAAAAAAAGTGGATAATCGAATTACAATAATTAAAGATAGATATATTATTCCATATATTAATGATTTAAAAATTGAGCTAGATATATTTCATGGTGTATATGAAGGTATTATATTTGCTGAGATTGAGTATGAAAATGAAAAACAAGCAATTGAAACTAAAATACCAGAATGGTTTAACATGGAAATAGGAAAATTAGTATCGAATAATATGATGTCTAGAGAGAAGATAGATATTATTAAATTATGTAATTTAAAATAGTGTTAACAAATTAATAACCAATTTAGTAAAACAGGACATGTGTATATATTAAAATAAAGTGACGCGTAGCTTGAGAGCTTTTAGATAACCTCTTAATATCACAAAGATAAAATGAGGGAACTCCAGATCTCATACAGTTTTGTATGGGAAACCAGCAAGAAACGAAATTTTAATATATACACATGTCCTGTTTTATTATAAATATAAAATTTTTATTATATTGACAATTAAATTGCATAGATATATAATACATTTGAACAGTTATTCAAATGAAAAGGAGGTTATTATGAAAAAATCTGATTGTTGTCAAATAAGAAAAACTCATATTGATAGTGTCGAAAAGGTTAATGATGAGCGTTTAAACTCTAAAACATATAAAGAGGTATCAGACTTTTTTAAAATATTATCTGATGAAACAAGAATAAAAATTATTTGGGCATTAGATCATACAGAAATGTGTGTTTGTGATTTATCAGAAACTCTTAATATGACAATTTCTGCAGTATCACATCAATTAGCATTATTAAGAAAGTTTAATATTGTAAAAAATCGAAAATCTGGTAAAGAAGTTTTTTATTCGTTATCAGACAATCATATTAAGAATTTAATTGATTCAACAATAATACATATACAAGAAGATAAATAGAAAATAGGAGGTCATTTATGGAAAAAGAAACAAAATTTGATTTATATAAAATAATTTTATCTGCTATTTTTTTAGTTATAGCAGTTATAATCGAAAAGAATTGTAATTTACCTTTATGGGGAAATTTATTGGTATATTTAGTACCATATCTTATTGCAGGATATGAAGTTTTGAAAGAAGCAGCGGAAAGTATAATTCATGGAGAATTTTTTGATGAAGACTTTTTAATGTGTATTGCAACACTAGGAGCTCTTGCTATTGGCTTTTTACCAGATGCAAAACCAGAGTTTGCAGAAGCTGTTTTTGTAATGTTATTTTTTCAAGTTGGAGAGCTATTTGAGAAAATTGCAGAAGGAAATAGTAAAAAGTCTATATCTAGTTTAATGGATATAAGACCTGATTATGCTTATATAGAGCAAAATGGAAAAGTAAAAAAAGTTAATCCTGAAACCGTTAATATTGGTGATATAATTGTAATCTCACCTGGTCAAAAAGTTCCTATGGACGGAGTTATTATAGAAGGAAAAACAAGTTTAAATACAGTAGCAATAACAGGTGAAAGTGTTCCAAGAGATGTTAATGTTGGAGATAATATTATATCTGGTTGCGTAAATGGCTCTGGTACAGTAAGAGCAAAAGTTACGAAAACATTTAGTGAATCTACAGTATCAAAAATTATAGATTTAGTTGAAAATGCGGCAGATCATAAATCAAAAAGTGAAAATTTTATTACTAAATTTTCAAAGATATATACACCAATTGTTGTATTATTAGCAGTAGCGTTGGCAATAGTACCTCCTGTATTTTCAGGTAATTTTGTTAATAATTTTTCAATTTGGTTAGCAAGAGCTTTAACATTTTTAGTAGTGTCATGCCCATGTGCTCTTGTAATTTCTGTACCACTTTCTTTTTTTGGTGGAATAGGAGGAGCTTCTAAAAATGGAATTTTAATTAAAGGCTCAAACTATATAGAGGCATTATCAAAAATTAAAACTATTGTATTTGATAAAACAGGTACTCTAACAGAAGGTGTTTTTGAGGTGGTTGCTATTCACCCGGAGCTTTTTGATGAAGATAAATTATTGCATTTAGCAGCACATGTAGAGCGCTATTCAACACATCCAATTGCAATTTCTTTAAAAAATGCATATGGAAATGAAGATGATGAATGTAAAATTACTGATGTGGAAGAAATTGCCGGAAATGGTATAAAAGCAAAAGTTAATGATGATATTATTTGTGTTGGAAATCATAAATTAATGGATAGTTTAGGTATAAACTGGAAAGCTTGTGAACATATTGGAACAATAGTACATGTTGCTATAAATGGAGAATATTTTGGTCATATTGTAATTTCAGATAAAATTAAAAATGATTCTGAAGATGCAGTACGTAAAATAAAAGAATGTGGAATAAAGACAGTAATGCTAACTGGAGATCATAAAGATGCTGCAAAAGATGTTGCTAAGAAATTAAATTTAGATGATTTTTATGCAGAGCTATTACCACAAGATAAAGTTTCAGAGCTAGAATCTATTATTAGTAAAAAAGAAAAAGGTTCAAATGTTGCCTTTGTAGGTGATGGTATTAATGATGCACCAGTTATAGCAAGAGCAGATATAGGTATTGCAATGGGAGCAATGGGATCTGACGCTGCAATCGAAGCTGCCGACGTTGTGTTAATGGAAGATAAAACTTCAAAAATTGCAGAAGCAATTAAAATTGCTAAAAGGACATTAAGAATAGCAAAAGAAAATATTATATTTGCAATTATGGTAAAGGTAATAGTTCTTATTTTAGCTGCCTTAGGATTAGCTCCAATGTGGCTTGCAGTATTTGCTGACGTAGGTGTTACAGTAATTGCTGTATTAAATGCAATGAGAACATTAAAATAGAGAATTTAGAAAAAAATAAGTTCAAGAATTTTGTAGGATAAATAGCAAATCTTGTATTTAATATAGAAAAAATAAAAAGGCTGTGCTAAAATATTGTTTTTTTACTTTATATAATATATACTAATAATAAATAACTGAAGAGGAGCTTTTATGGAAATAACGGAGGAAAAAATAAATCATTATTATGATAATATAAATAATGTTGACTTTAGTATTACATGTTTAGCAAAAAAATATGATAAAATAGCAGAATATTTAATTACTAACAGAATGTTTTCATTAAATCGTAAAGAAACTAAATTTTTGATAAAGTATTTTGCAAAAAAAGGTTTAGTAGATTTAGGCATAAAAAAAGAAATAAAGATTAAAATTTTAGAGCAAAAGGCTTTTAATAGGAAATTTAATTGCAAAAAAACAAATGTTTTTGCTGTAACTCAGCCAAACAAGGATAGAGTGTTCTATTCAGAATATTTGGTAGATGAAATTGCAAGTGGAAATCCTGATTTTATATTTAGAGGATTTAGGACCGTATTTCATGAAATAAAACATATCGAACAATATAATGTTAAAGAAGAGAATTTTAAAGCATATGTGATGGCTTTAGAAGATATAACTAGTGGAATTGATAATGATTTTTATATGAATAATTATGCTGAATATTATAGGGAAAATGAGGCTGAGGAATTCGGAAGAAAAATGGCAGGAAACTACTTAAGTGGTATTGAAAAATTAGTAGATAAGAGAAATTTTGGTAAAGAGTCAAGAGATTTTGAAAGAAAAAATTCTGAAAATGTTAAAACAGTTTTGGGACGTATAAAATCAGAAGATGGGACGATTATTTTGAGAGGAAAAGAATATGAAGCTGGAGAGCGAATAAAGATAATAGAGCTAATTGCAGAAGAATATATTAGAAAGTATCCAAGAGAAGCATTTAAAAAATATCCTGTTTTAAAGAAAGCCTTTAAAAAAAATGGAGAGCGAAAAAGTGATATTGACCTAATAAATGAGGAGTCTATTATAATAAGTAAAACAGAAAATGTAAATAAGCAACTTGAAATAAAACAATTTTATAGCAATATAATTATGCAAAGATATTCTGATGATTATGAAAAGGATATTAAAGATTTAAAAGAGCTTGAGAGGCAAACAAACTGTGGGAGTTATTTAATTGATGAGATAATAGTTAGTAAACAAAATGATAAAATGAATAATAAGCAAAATATGAAGAAACAATTAGAATATGATTTGAAATATTATGGAATAGGATTAAGTTTTAAGGAAAAATTAAGAAAGAGAATATTAAAATATTGGGCTAATAAACGTGGAAGAGTACAAAAGAAATTGTATAAACAACCGCAATATTTTTTGAATGAAGGAAGAAGTTTTAATGAAAAACAAGAAGAAGATAAAATGCAACAATATAAAGTTGATTCGGAGTCTTGTAATTATAAAATAAACAATTCAATTGATAATATAGAAAAAAAAGATATAGACGATAAAAATAGATAATTATATACAAAATACTTCTTTTTTTTATAAAATGTGATATAATTAAAGATATTGAACAAAAGGTTAGGGGAAGATATGAAGAAGACTAAAAAATTTATATTAAATTTTATATTTTTTATAATGCTAATAATTTTAACATTCTCAATAATACTAAAAGATCAAAATGTATTAGATATTTTTTATTTAATGTTAGATTCTAAAAAAGGGTATATTATAATTGCAATTTTGTGTATGCTTGTATATTTATTATTAGAAGCTGTAAATATGCAACGAACACTAAAAGTCACTGGAAATAAAACAAAGTTTTTAAGTGCAGTTAAATATTCATTTATAGGTTTTTTCTTTAGTGCAATAACACCTGCTGCAAGTGGTGGTCAACCAATGCAGATATATTATATGCATAGAGATAAAATATCTGTAGCTGATTCAACATTAGCTCTACTAATGAATCTATGTAGTTTTCAAATAATAACTATTTCATCAGCATTAATAAGTTTAGTATTTTTTGGAAGTTATCTGCAAGGTGGAATGATTGGATTATTTATAATAGGAATTTTATTAAATTTATCAGCTTTGGCAATATTACTAATAGGAATCTTTTCACAGAAGTTGTCAAAATGGTTAGTAAATTTATTAATTAAATTCTTAAAAAAATTTAAATTTAGAAATGCAAATCAGATTGAAGAGAAATTAAATAATGAGTTATTAAAATATCATGGAAGTTCAAAATACATAAAAGAGCATAAAAAAATAATATTTAAAATGTTAATTACAACATTTTTGCAAATTGCCATTTATTACAGTATTCCATATTGGATATATAGATCTGTTGGATTTAATGAAGTAAGTATAATAAAAATTATAGCTCTTCAATCTATATTATATGCTACTGTTTCAGGAATACCACTTCCAGGAGCTGTTGGAGTAAGCGAAAGTGGTTTCCTAAATATATTTAAAACTATATTCACACCAGAAAAGGTTAGTGGAGCAATGCTTTTAAATAGGGGAGTAAGTTTTTATTTATTTGCCATAATAAGTGGTATTGTTGTTATTATTAATATGTTTAAAACAAAAAAAGAAGATAAAAATATAGTAGTAAGCAAAGAAAAAATTAAAAATACATAAAATATTTTTTTGACTATTTAGTCGAATAATAAGTATTTTTGTAAAAACTTGAGATTTTTTTGCTTATAGAGTATAATACAAATGTAGAAAAAATATAAAGGAAATAAGAATGATGATTAATTTACTTTTATGTGGTAATGAAAAAGTATTTGATGGAGCATTAACCGAGCTTATTTCAATAACAAATAGAGCTAAAGAGCCGATAAATTGTTATATTTTTACAATGGATGTTACTAGAATAAAACCGGAATATACTTGTATAAAAGATGAACAAGTTGAATTTTTAGATTATGTTGTGAAAAAGAAAAATATAGAAAATAGAGTTACAAAAGTTGATGTTACAGAAATATATGAAAAAGAGTTTGCAAATAGCAAAAATGAAAATGCATACTGCACACCATATACCTTGATTAGACTTTTAGCTGATTTAGTGCCAGATATGCCAGATAAATTATTATATTTAGATATAGATATGATGGCAGGTGGTGATATTTCAAATCTATACAATATCGATATTGACGGATTTGAATATGCAGCAGTAAAGGAAAAATATGGTTGTTGGATAATAAGACCAGATTATATAAATGCAGGAATGTTGCTAATGAATATGAAAAAAATAAGGGAAACCGGCTTACTTAAAAAGGCCAGAGCTTTAATAAAAAAGCGAAAATTACCTTTTGCAGATCAGGATGCAATTTTTTGGTCAACAACAAAGAAGAAAATATTACCACGAATATATAATGAACAATCAAAGTTTAATAAGAAAGACACTATTATTTGTCATTTTTGTAAAAGGCTTATGTTTAAACCATATCCACATACAGAAAATTATAAACAATGGCAGATTGATGAAATTCATAAATACTTAAAATGTTATTATTTTGATAAAGACTTAGAAGAATATTTAGAATATAAAAAAATGTATAGTTTTAAAATTGGAGGAGAAATAAAAAGAAAATGAAAGAGGAAAATTCAAAAGAAATACCAATATTTTTTGCGGTAGATGATACTTATATACCATTTTTAGGAGTAGCATTACAATCATTATTAGATAATTCATCAAAAAATTATAAATATTTAGCAAAGATATTGTATACTAAAATATCAAATGAAAATATGGAAAAGATTAATAATTTCGAAACAAAGTATAAACAATTGGATATTGAGTTTGTTGATGTAAATTCATATTTACACCAAATTGAAGATAAGCTTTATACAAGAGATTACTTTTCTAAATCAACATATTTTAGATTATTTATACCAGATTTATATCCACAATATAAAAAGGCATTATACCTAGATAGTGATATAACTGTTTTATCAGATATTTCTAAATTATATAATACAAAATTAGGAACAAATTTATTAGCTGCTGCACCAGATGATGTAATAGATACTATTCCAGTATTTCAAGAATATGCTGAAAAAGTTGTTGGAGTTGCTGATTATAAAAACTATTTTAATGCTGGAATTTTAGTTATGAATTTGGACGAGCTTAGAAAATTCAGATTCCAAGAGAAATTCTTGTATCTACTAAAAACAACGAAATTTTCTGTTGCACAAGACCAAGATTATTTAAATAGATTATGCAAAGGAAGAGTTACTTTGTTATCTAAATCATGGAATAAGATGCCTGTTAGTGGAGATAGTATTCCAAGAAATAAAATTAATTTAATACATTATAATTTGGCGTTTAAGCCATGGCATTTTGATGGAGTACTTTATGAAGAATATTTCTGGAAATATGCAAAAAAGACAGAATTTTATAAACAAATTTTATCTATCAAGGAAAATTATCCAAAAGAATCTATTGAAAAAGATAGTGAAGGAGATAAGAAACTAAGAGAGCTAGCACAAATGGAATGTGATTGTGTTGGTGATGATAGATATTATGTAATAAAAAAAACAGAGCTAGAAGAGCATAAAACTGCTAGTGTAATAAATAATAATGAAACATTTGATGAAGATTCAGATTTTGATGATGAGTTCGATGGAATATTGGCTTATGATGGATAATGATAATATAGGAGGAAATTTTTTATTATGAAAAATAATTATGAAGACACAGATATTCAAAAGTCTGAAGATAGAATTAGAATATTGAATAAAATTGAAGCTTTTGAAAAAGCTGGAACATTTGATATAGATGCAGAAGATGATCCAGAAACATATACATTAATGCCAAATCAAATTGATTATTTAAGAGCAAAGCCTATAAATAAAGTTAAAAGAGCAATAGCATTTATGGGAGCAAAAATGTTTTTGAACAAAATAATTAAAAATGGAGATTTAATTATTAAAGAAATACATGGATTAGAGAATCTTAAGAACTTAAAATCAGGAGCTATAATTACATGTAACCATTTTAATCCTTTTGATTGTTTCACAGTTGAGAAAGTTTTTAGAATGGCTAAAAAAGGTCAAGGAAAAAAGATGTATAAAGTTATAAGAGAAGGAAATTATACTAATTTTCCAGGGTTATATGGTTTTTTCTTTAAAAACTGTGATACTCTTCCATTAAGCTCTAATACAGATACTATGAAGAAATTTTTAAATGCTGTTGATACAATTTTACAAAGAGGAGATTATATATTAATCTATCCAGAGCAAAGCTTATGGTGGAATTATAGAAAACCAAAGCCATTAAAACCGGGAGCATTCAAATTTGCAGCTAAAAATAATGTGCCTGTTGTTCCAATTTTTATTACAATGAATGATAGTAATAAAATAGGTGAAGATGGTTTTCCAATACAAGAATATATTGTAAATATTGAAAATCCAATATATCCTAAAGAAAATCTAAATGTAAAACAAAATACAAATTTTATGATGGAGAAAAATTATAAAATTTGGAAAGATGTTTATGAGAAGTTTTATGGGATTCCACTTGAATATACATGTGATAAAAATTAATTGGAGAAATTATGAAAAAAGAAGTTATTTTTTATGATGATGAATTGAATGATGAATTTTCAGGAGCAGATATTAAGCCTAGAAAAATTGACGAAAAATATAAATATAAGAGAAGTATGTTTTGGAACATAACTTCTCTTATATTTCAAAATGTTTTAAGTATGCCAATAAAGTTCTTTTATAGCAAATTAAAGTTAAAAATAAAATTTGTAGGTAGGGAAAAACTAAAAACATGTAAAAAAACAGGGTATTTTTTATATGGAAACCATACTCAAGTTTTTGCTGATACATTTATTCCTAGTTTGGCAAATTATCCAAAAAGAAACTTTTTTATTGTAAATCCCGAAAATATATCAATGAAGGGGTCTGGCTGGATTATAGAATTGCTTGGGGCAGTACCTGTACCAGGAACTAAAGAGGCAACAAAGAACTTCATAAACTATATTGAAGAATTGCAAAGTAAAAAATATTCAATTACTATTTATCCAGAAGCTCATATTTGGCCATATTATACTAAAATTAGGCCATTTAAGTCTGTATCATTTAAATACCCTGTAAAATTAAATAAACCTGTTTTTTGCTTTGTTAATACATATAAATCTTGTGGAAATAACAAATTCAAGGTTATAACATATATTGAAGGTCCGTTTTATCCAAATAAAGATTTACCTGTTAAACAAGCACAAGAAGAGCTTAGAAATAAAGTATATGAGGCTATGTGTAAATTAAGTGAGAATAGTGATTATGAAAAAATAAAGTATATTAAGAAAAAATGAGAAATAAATTTATAATTTAAAACAAAAGCTAATAATATAGTTATTATCAAATTAGACCATAAATTGAATTTTACGAAAAGATAAGTTACCAAACTTATCTTTTTTGCATAATATGTAATATATAATCAAATAAAGGAGGATTATGTATGAATAATTGCAAAAATAAAAAATGTTGTCAATTAAATAATGTTATGAATGATAATAATAATGATGATATTATGGAATTTAATGAAACATGCTCAAATTTGTGTCAAATTCCTGAGCATAATTGTAATTGCGGTTTTGATGAAGATACAAATTCAATGTTTCCAGCAAATCCAATGTTGGCACAAAGTTATGTTCCTATTCAAAAAATGACAAAAGTATTTTCACCAGAAGTTGGATTAAAAATGGGAACTATATTTCCAGAGCTTGTATCTCCATATACACCTTGTCAAAGCATTAGAGAGATTGAATTCTTAAAAAATAGTAATGAAATTGGGGAGGGATGTAATAGATGAATGATCAATATATAACTTTTGAAGATTATCAAAAAAATTGCGAGATGGAAGAATTTAATAGAAGTTGTGGAAATAATATGAATTTTACAAGAGCAGAGATGATTCAACAATTAAAAGAGCTTAAATTCACAATCATCGAGTTGGGTCTTTATTTAGATACACATCCTGATGATGAAAAAGCTTTGTGTATGCATAGGGATTGTTGTAATAAATATGAAAAACTAGCAAATCAATATCAAAAAATGTATGGACCACTAACTATTATGTTTCCATGTAATAAATGGAGATGGTTAGAACAACCATGGCCATGGGAAAGGGGGAATTTTTAATGTGGACTTATAATAAAGTTTTAGAATATCCAATAAATATTAAAAATCCAAATCCAAAACTTGCTAAATTTATAATTAGTCAATATGGAGGACCTGATGGTGAACTTGCAGCATCTCTTAGATATTTAAGCCAAAGATTTGGAATGCCTGATCAAAAATCAAAAGCAATATTAAATGATATTGGAACAGAAGAATGAGCTCCAAAATGTTATCATTTAGTCTGTTTATTGTTGCCAAATATCAACTATTGACAACAAAATGGAGCATATTCGTTTGAACCATTTTGTTATCAAGCATTTAAAAGCTCATTTTAAGTATTAAAAAATTTTAAAACGATAAAAAAGTTACCAAAAAAATAAAAAATGCCTTAAAATTGATTTTAGAAAAGCAGGTAAAAGATTGTGTGAAAATTATACAATCTTTTCTTTTTTTGGAGGTGAGGTAAAATTTGAGTGAAGAAAACAAAATAGGATATTATGCGGTTATACCATCTACTATTCTATTTAATAATGATTTAAAGCCAAATGAAAAGTTATTATATGCAGTAATAACAGTTTTATCAAATAAAGAAGGTTATTGTTATGCTTCTAATGCTTATTTAGGAAAGCTATTTAATGTTATACCACATACTGTTTCTATATGGGTTTCTAATCTTAAAAATAAAGGCTTCCTATATGTAGATATAATAACTGATGAAAAAGGCGAAGTAATACAAAGAAGAATATATCCAAATGATACACCCTATGTCATAAATAAAACAGGGGGTATGTTTCAAAAAGGACAGTATAATATTATAAGTAATAATAAGATAGATAGATTCTTTAATTATATTATAAATAATAAAGAGGAATTTCCAGCAGAATTTTCAAAAGTAGATTTTGATGAAATATATGACCTACTAAAGAAATATGAAATGTTATATACTAAAGATTCTTTGCAATATATAACTGGAGATAACCTAGAAAGAATAAAAGTTATAGATTATGCAATAGCTTTAATTGTTAGAGATAAATTACAATACCTAACATATAAAGTTAGTAGAGATAAACTACTAAAAATATATAATGATTGTAAACTCAAAGAAGATGAATACAAAGATTTGAATAATCCAATTGAGAGCTTTATAAATTATTATTATAAAAGTGTTACAAATGAATTAACGAAGGACAAGCAAAGTCCTTCGTTTTTTGTACCTAAAAAAGATGAAATTGAAGATATAGGAGGATACGATATATGATAAATATATTTGAAAAATACAATAAATTAACTGATGAAGAAAGAAAAGACATTGAAGATTTGTATATAGTTCATCAGTTATATAAACAGTTAGAAAATTCTGATGAAGTTGATTTGACAAAATTAGAATATAAAATACTATTTAACAAAGTAAAAGAATGTTTTGATGTAAGTAATATTGATGTTAGAGAAATTATAAAGAGAATAATTGAAATATTGAAATGTGTAGATAAAACAATTAGTGATATTGATGATTTAGAACTTGAAGAATTAGTTGATTTAATATCTAATAAGGATTCAGACTTTAAAACTATTGAACATAAAAAAGACATTCTATTTGCAATAACAACAGCTAGATTCTATTGTTTATTATTAAAATATGAAGGTCAGTATATGCTTGTGTGTGAGAAAAATGATGGTACTCAATATCAAAGAAGATTTAAAAATAAAGATGATTTAGGATTTTATATTTCAAGAAAGTTTTTACAAGAGCATGGAGAAATATTTATATAATTCAGGAATAAAGAAAATTGAGTATTATTTAAAAAGGTATAACCTATTAGACTTGAAAATAAGCAAATTAAGTGAATTTACTGATGAATATAACTATAAACAAACTTATAATAAATGGCTTAAAAATAAATGTAGTAGTTTAGAAGAAGATGTTATTAGAAACATTGAAATAGAACAAAGAATTTATAAGATTAGAAAATGGCAGAATTTAATAACTGCAATATTAGAACATTATAAAGCAAAGGATAAAGAAAAGTATAAATTTATTTGTTTAAAATACTTTAAGAAACTAACACCTATAAAAATTCAAGAAAGAATGAGTTTAACAGAAGAAGAACAAGATAGTTTGAAATTTGAAATTTTAAATTATATTTTTGCTGTTGCAATAAAGAAAAATATGCTAAAGGAGGTGGAGGTTTAGTCTTTGGTATGAGTAGATTAAAAAATTTATTGATTATAATAACCATATTAGCTTGTATTGTTAGTTTAATAATAGTAGGTTATATATTTATAAAAGACTATTTAGAATGTAATTCAAACAACGAAGATATAGATGACTTGGTTGATGAAGTGTTTATAGAAAATTCTAGTAAAGAAGAAAATAAAATTGATTGGAACAATTTAAAATCTATAAATGAAGATATTATAGGCTGGATAGAAATTGAAGGTACTGATATTAATTATCCAATACTTAAAGATAATGATAATTTATATTATTTAAAGCATAATTATTTAAAAAAATATAATAGTAATGGATCTATCTTTACATTAGATATAAATCCATTTGAAGATTGCGAAACTTTATTATATGGGCACAATATGAAAAACGGAACAATGTTTTCAATACTTGGAAAATATCTTGATAAAGATTTTTTACTTTCACATCAAAAAATTAAAATATATACACCAAATAAAATTTATGAAGGTGTTATATTTAGTGCTTATTCAATAGGAATAGGAACAGAAAAAAATAATATATCAAATTTAAGTTTTGATGAGAAAATAGAATACTATAAAAAAACAAGTCAAATAAAGGTAGATAATGTCGAAATTACAAATAAAATAGTAAAATTATCAACTTGTTCTTATATAAATAGTAGAACAAGACCAACGGACCAAAGATATTATATTATTGCAACACTAAACGAAATAGATTAACAAAGGAAGGTGATGTGTAATATCAATGCTAAAGAAAATATTAAATAAAATACAAAAGTTTGAAAGTCAGAAACAAATAAAAGTAGATAAAATATCAGAGATTAAAAATGAAATTAATGATATAGATTCTAAATTAAAAAAACTATACACATTTAAGAAAGAATATGAAAAACTAGAAAATGATTCGGTAGAATACTTAAATAGTTTGAAGTGAGGTGGTTTATGACCGAGAAGGAACAAGAGATTTTAAATTTATATTTAAAAGATTTACGAAAGAAAAGAATTATAATAGTTTTTATTATTGTTTGTGTAATTATAATTGGTGGTGCATCAGCTAAAAAATATTTAGCACAAAATAATGTAGATGTTGCTTCAAATGAAAACATTACACAAGAAAATATAACAAATGATGTAAGTAACAAAACTAAAGCTGAAAATATAACTCAAAAAACAGATGAAAAGAAAGAAGAAACAAAAGCTGAAAATACTACTAAAAAGGAAGAAAATAAAGAAGTTCAAAAAACGGAAGTTAAGGAAGAAACTAAAAAGCAGGAAACTACATCTTCCAACAAACAACTAGAAACAAAAAATGAACAACAAGTATCTTCTAAACCATCCAATAAAGATTTCTTATTTACTGATGGATATACAATAGAAAATGTAACACAAGCAGCACAAGACTATTTAAAATCAAGTGGACATGCAGGAGAATGTACTCCTATAAAAGACAATGAAGGCATTTATTTAGGTATGAGAGTAACTTTTTATTAAAATTTGCTAAAAAGGGCTGACAAATTTAAAAGAACACGTTATTCTTATAGTAAGAGGTGATCTATTATGAAAAAGAAAATTGTAATAATATCAATAATAAGTGTTTTGTTAGTTGTAATTGGAGTTACAAGCTATTGTGTAAGTAGAAACAAAATATCTAACATAAAAGTTAGCGAAGATTCTATATTAGAAAATGATTTATCAAATGTAGAAATTGATAAAGATGAAGAAAGTACAGAAAATCTAATTGTAGAAGAAGAACAAAGTATAGATGAAAGTGATAAAGAATTAGAAGAACAAATAGTGGAAAAAGAAATAGCTATACAACCACAAAATACACAACAAGTTAAATCATCTTCTAAAACGACCAGTAAAGTTGAAACTCAAAAGGATGAAACTAAAAGTGAAGTAGTTAAAGAAACATCAACTACTAAAGAAGAAACACCTACCAAAGTAGATATACCTTCAACAACAGCAGTAGAACCAAAACAAGAAACCAAAGTAGTGGAAATCCCAACAAGATGTACCAATAACAATAATCATGGTATGAATATTGGAAATTCAGGAAAATGGTTTAATTCAAAACAAGAAGCAGTTAATTATTATGACAGTTTAATTAAGACATGGGGAGATAAATGGGAAAACTTTGAAATAGATTCAGATACTTATGATAAAAATTGTCCGTATGGATATGAAGTGTGGACTTGTCCGTTTTGTGGCAAATGGACTATAAATTTTTATTATAGATAATTAAATATTAGAACACAGGAACAAGTTATAATGGCTTGTTCTTTTTTTGTGCCTAAAATTAAGAAATGGAGGAATAAAGATGATAAAAACATCAAAATTTAAGAAAATTGTAGCATTTTTAATGTTAATGATTTTATGTATTACTAATGCACAACCTATATTTGCAGCATCAGGAAGTGGAACTTATGCGGGAGGACAATTTGCTTCATATATGAACACAACAGACCACCCAGATACAAAATATGGTGTGTTAATTAGATTTTTAGTAAATACAAAAACTGGAGAAAAAATGACAGTATTTTGTGCTGAACATGATGTAGATTTTGCAACGAGTGTTGCTTATAATGGAGAATACTATACACCAACAAATTCAGCATTGAAAAAGGCTTGTAAAATTGCTTATGTAGGTTGGTATTCAAAGCATGGAGATTATGTTGTAAATGGTGGAATGTCAAATGAAATAAAAAAAGATTATACATATACACAACAGTATATATGGCAAACATTAGGACAAAGTAATGCATCATTTACAAATTCAACATATCAAGCAGAATATGAAGATTATAAAAGAGAAATAGATAATACTATTTCTAATATTGAAAAAAGACCAAGTTTTGATGGCTCTACAATAACAATTCAAGCAGGAGAAAGTAAAACCATAACTGATGAATATGGAGTATTTTCAAAATATGAAAGTGTAAATAAAACACAAGATGGAATAACATTCAAACACAATAAAGGAGATAATTCTTTAACAATTTCAGTAGATGAAAATACAAATATTGAAAATTATAATATTTCTGATTCAACATTCAAATCATGGGGACTTATTAGAGAAGATACACAAGATAATGACACTATGATTTATTTTGAATTCAAGGATGGAGTACAAAATCAATTATATTCAATGCACTATAATGATCCTATATCATTAAGAATGTCTTTAAAGATAGAGTTATTTGGTAAATTAGAATTAAGCAAATTAAATACTAACAAAGATTTAGTTGATGGTTCAGTGTTTACAGTTAATGGACCTGGATACAACGGAGATGTTACAGTACAAAATGGAAAAATACTTTTAGAGAAAATCAAGAAAGGTACATATACCATAAAGGAAAAATCAGTTGGAACAGGTTATTTATTAAATACTGAAAGCTATAAGGCAGAAGTAAAACCTAATCAAACAACAACACAAGCAATTATAAATAACGAACCTACTGGAGAAATTAGTTTAATTAAAACTGATAAGGATACAGGAAATTCAAATAGAATAGATGGTACTTCTCATCATGGAGATGTAAATTTAAAGGGAACAGAATATACTTTGTATGCTAAGGAAGATATTTATAATGTTGCAAGAACAGTAAAATATTTTTCAAAGAATGATGAAATTGCAAAATTTACTTTTGATGAATATGGAAAAGCAACAGTTGTTGTAACTAACAAAACAACATCAGCAAAATTAAGTGTTGATGGTAATACTATAAAAGGATTACCAATGGGAACATATTATGCAAAAGAAACTCACGTAGTGGAAGGCTATGTGCAAGACACACAAGAGCATACTTATACTTTAAGTTATAAAGATATGAATACACCTGTTATAAAAACAAGTGATACATTAAAAAATACAGTACAAAAAGCTAAATTTGAAGTAATAAAAATATCTTCAAATACAAATACAACAGCACCAATAATTGCAAATGCAGAATTTACTGCAATACTTACAAAATATGTAGATTATTATGGAAGTTTTGAGGAAGCTGCGAAACATTTAGATCAGTATGCAGAAGATGAATATTCTGTATTTAAAACTGGAGCTGATGGGCATGGAGTTTCAGGATTACTTGCTTATGGGGAATATACAGTAAATGAAACATATACACCAAGTGATGAAATTGAAACAGTAGAACCTTTTTATATAAAAATTGATAGAAATTCAAATGGAGTAATAAAAGAATATGTTGAAAACGATGCACCATTTGAAAGCTATTTAAAAATGATAAAGATTGATAAAAATACTGGAAAGAAAGTTACTTTTTCAAATGCAACATTCAAATTATATAGATTAAATGAAAATAACGAATGGGAGAAAGTAAAATGCAAAACTGGATTATTTAGTACAGATAAATGGAAAACGGATAAAACAGGATTAGCAGTAACAGAAGATAAATTAAAAGCAGGGACATATAAAATTGATGAAATTCAGCTTCCAACAGGATTCTTGCAATTAGAAAATGAATTAACATTTAAAATTAATAGAAGTAATAAAACACTTGAATTTGATGAAGATTATGATGCTTATATAACAATTACAGTTGGAAATGAACAACCTACTGGAACTATAAAATTAGACAAATCAGTAGCAATAAGGCAAGATGTTGATACATCTCTTGTTGATATATCAGATTTAAGTAAAATAAAATTCAAATTAACTGCAAAAGAAAAAATTATTGATTATGCAGATGGAAGTACAATTTATGAAAAAGGTCAAGAAGTTGGAACTTATAATTTAACAAAAGAAGGAAAATTAGAAGTAAAGAAACTTTCAATGGGAAAATATGAATTAGAAGAAATTGAAACATTGGATGGTCTAGTATTAGATAACACAAAACACGAAATTGTATTTAAACAAGAAGATACAAAAACTAAAGTTTATACAAGAGAAGAAAAATTTGTAAATGATACAACACTTGTAGAATTTTCTAAAACTGATATTACTGGAGATAAAGAGCTAGAAGGTGCTACATTAATAGTAACAGATAGCAATGGAAAAGTTATTGATAAATGGGTATCAGGAGAAAGAATACATAAGATAGAAGGCTTAAAAGCTGGAGAAAAATATACATTAAAAGAAGAAATACAAGTAGATTCTTATGTTAAAGCAACAGATATAGAATTTAAAGTAGAAAATACAAAAGAAATTCAAAAAGTAACTATGATAGATAAAGTTGTTGATATGAGTAAAGTCGATATTGGTGGAAATGAAATAGAAGGAGCAAAAATGCAAGTTTTAGATCATGAAGGCAATGTAGTAGATGAATGGGTATCAACAAAAGAGGCTCATAAAATTAAAAACTTGGAAGAGGGCAAATCATATATTTTACATGAAGAAGTTTGTGTCGATGGATTTGTAAAAGCAACAGATGTTGAGTTTGAAGTAACTACCGATAAAGAAACACAACATTTAGAAATGATAGATAAAGTTGTTGAAATGAGTAAAGTAGATATTGGTGGCGAAGAAATAGAAGGAGCTACAATACAAGTTCTTGATGAAGAAGATAATATAATAGATGAATGGGTATCAGGAAAAGAGGCTCATAAAATAAATGGACTAGAAGAAGGTAAATCATATAAATTACATGAAGAAGTTTCTAGTGGATATTTTGTAAAAGCAACAGATGTTAAGTTTGAAGTAAGCTATGACAAAGAAACACAACATTTAGAAATGATAGACAAAATTGTTGATGTTACAAAAACTGATATGGTAAATGGCGAAGAAGTTGAAGGTGCTGAATTAGTAGTGATAGATGAAGAAGGCAATGAAATTGATAAATGGATTTCAACTAAAGAGCCACATCATGTTGTAGGTTTAGAAGAAGGCAAGACATATACCTTAACTGAAACCATTTGCCCTTATGGATACGAAGTTGCAGAAAGCATAACATTTACAGTAACTACTGATAAGGAAACACAATTAATTGAAATGAAAGATATGCCAATATTAAAATCAGTACAAGTGGAAAAAATTGATAAAGATACTGGAGAACATATTAAATCTAATAAATTTACATTTGGAATCTTTGAAGATGAAGAATGTACTAAATTAATAAAAGAAGCAGGGGCAAATGAATTTGAAGGAACTGCATTATTTGAAGATTTAAGATATGGAACATTTTATATAAAGGAACTAAAAGCCCCTTTAGGATATAAACTTTCTGATCAGGTTGTAAAAATCGAGATTAATGATAAAGGTGTATTTGCCGATGGTGTTTCATTAGAAGAAACAGAAGGAATATATAGTTTTGTATATTATAATTCATTACTACCAGCTGTTCAAACAGGAAATGAAACAAATTATGCCTTATTATTAGGCATTGCAGCAATTGCAACACTAGGTATTATAGGTGGAACTATATTACTTAAACGCAAGAAAAATAATTAGAATTGGAGTGGCTTAAAAACCACTCTTTTTCACATTCAAAGGAGGAATTTTGGTACACGCAAATATTATATATAGTAATAGAGAAATACAAGAGATATTAAGAAATAAAACAAAAGAAGGTACATTATATTTAATGTATGATGATATATTCTTTGAAGAAATCAATAAAAATGAAAATATAAGTAGAGAATTTTATTTGATTTCAAGAAAAATAATAAATCCTATAAATGTTATTAAACATGTATCTTTTAAATTAAAAGATGATTATACAAGTAAAGAAATATATGAGTTAGTTGAGTTGCTACGAAGAAGAACTACAATACTACTAACTTTATTTAATACGAAAGAAAAAGAATGTGATTTATTATTTATTAGCAATGAATATGATTTAGATTTAGAACATTATATAAACAACATTCTTGAAATTGAGGATATATAATGAGTAGTCAAATTTTAAAATATAAAGATGCTTATTTTTATTCATATATAAAAAGTTTAATAAAAGAATATGCTACAAAACATCAAGATAGAATTTTGATGAAATATGTAGAATCTGATAGCCTTAAAACTGATGAGATTTTAAATAATTTGGATAATGAAAAATTTTTAAGTAATGATAAATTAGAAATAGATATTGTTAAATTTATTGAAGAATATTTAGTTAAAACAAAAAGCTATATAGACTTTAAAAATAATAAAGTATTTATTTTAGATAATTTACTTGAAAATGCTAAAGGCTATAATGAAAAGGGCGAAATAGTGGATATAAAGCTAAATTTGAAACAAAAAGAAATAGTTATAAAACAATATAATGAAAGTTTTGATGATGAAATAAAACAATATATTGAAAATAATAGTGATGAGTTTGAAGAAATATTTATTGCAAATAATAATATGCAATTTGAAAAATTATTTCCTAAAACTTATGTAGAAACATTAAAAGAACAAGCCATTACTCATTTTAAAACAGATGGTGTAATGGAGGCTGTTAGATATGGCTTAGCATATCCAGAAGAATTAAAATCGGCTATGAGTAGGCAATATGTGAATAATAATAAGTTTAAAACATTGCTTGTATTTAATAATAATAAAAACATTTTAGGATTAACTAAAGAGAATTTTAAAGAAGAAACAAAAGAGCAAGAAATTGAGAAAACGCTAGAAAAACAAACAATTGAAAAACAAAAGACAAAAGAAAAAAATACAACATCTATCTTTATTACTTTATCAGGTAATGAAAAAGAAACCTATAAAGGAATTTATTTACCAATATCAGATGAAAATGTTTTATATATTCCAAAGCAATTATATAAAAAGAATAATGACAGAATTGAAATACTGGATAACAAAAGAAATGCAGCAACTATAAGTGAATACAAAATTGATAATGAAGAACATAAGAAAACTTGGATTGCTAAGATCGGAATTGATGAATTTTATCATAAATATTATCGATTATATGAAATTCAAAAAGAAAAAGAGGTGATGGCTTATGCAGGCAACTAATAAAAGTGATGCAACACAAGTTTATGAAGGTGCTGTAAAATCATCAAGAACAGGTGCAAAAGGAACATTAAAGTATATTCTAAAACCACTTACTATATTTGGCTATCATTACTTTATAGAAGGTATAAGAGCGGTTCAAAAAGATGGACCAACAAAGGAATTAGAAAAAATCACTAACTTATCTTATGAAGAAACAATAAAAGTAATGGAAAAATGCCAACAAGATGGTGTTAGAGTAGTTGCAACAGAAAGAACATTAGCAAAAGAAAATAGTGAGTTTAGTAAGAAAAAATCACTATATCAACAAAAGAAAATAACAAAATACGCAAGAAGAATAAAACATTTAAGTAATTTTAAAGCAGACCATCCTAAAGTTGCTAAAATTCTTCAAATGGATTCTATAATAAAAAGGAATGTATCAAAACAAAAAGAAGAACAAATAAAGCATAAAAATAAACATTATAACGTTTATTTTAATAAATCTAAAAGGGATTATATGTCTGCTAGAATTGCTGATGTAATTGAATTAAGAACTGGTATTTCACAAAAGTTATTTGATGAAACAACTGGTAAAGCAATAGAAAATTTACAAAAAGAAGGGAAAGTAAAATTAAATTCTCAACAGTTAGAGGAATTTTCTAAAGAATATAAATTACATGAATTTGGAAGTGTAGATCCAGATAAATTTAAAAAAGATTATTGTATTCACGAACTACCATTTTCGGCTTATATGAGTATTAAAGATGATTTGGAAGCTACTGATATTCAATATGCTGCAAAAGTGACTAAAGACAATGATGATAAAGAAATTATTAATATTTATATGGATAATAATGATTTAGAAAGATATTGTGAATTAGGCTTTAATAATTATGGCAAAATAAGAGTTTATGGTAGCGAAAATAAAAATTTGCAATGGAGTATTAATTCACAAGATGAATTAGTAACATTTACAACTAAAATTGGTAAAGATGAAAGAGAAACATATTCTAAATTAAGTGGAAAAAACTATGTCATGAAAAGACAGGATAATGAATGTCTATGGACGGTTTTGAAAAAAGATTTAGAAGAATTGGTTGAAACGGAAAAAAAAAGAGATGTAGTAGGTGAGGAATTAGAAAAATATCACATACTAGAAAACAATATTGAACTTACCGATAATACTAAAGAGATAGAAGTTGATTTAGATGTAGAAAAAGAGGTAGGTGATGAGTAGAATTGCTTGTTAAGAAGCAGAAAAAAAATTCGTTTATCATTCTATCTATCGTATTTATTATAATATTCTACTATATGTTAAGAGTAACAACATTAGTAGAATTAAATAACGGTAATTGGAGTTTTGAAATATTTTCCACTTGCCTAAATGAGTTATATAAAATAGCCACACCAGTATCATTTACAACGCAAAATGTTGGAATGTCATTAGGTGTGGCTTTTTTTGTTTTAATGCTATATGAAACATATCGTATGCAAAACAAGAAAAATATTCAAGAAAATACATATCGGTTCTGCAGAATGGAAAAGTCCAAAAGATATTAAGAATAAAAGAGATACAGATTTTGAAAATAATATGATTCTTACTCAAACTGAACTTGTTTCTAAAAATATGAAAAAAAGTGGAATGAATAGACATGTTATTTTGCTTGGACGTCCTGGAACTCGGCAAATCAAGATATTATTTTAAGCCTAATATTTTAAGTGCAAATGGTTCTATAATTGTTACAGATCCAAAAGGGGAGTTGCTTCGTGATTGTGGTAATTCACTAAAGAAAAAAGGTTATACAATTAAGGTACTAAATTTAGATGAGAAAAGTCATTCAAATCATTATAATCCTATTGTATATGTTAAAAAGCAAGAAACATTTTATGATGTTTTAGAATATGAAGATAACCACCAAATACAAGAAGATGATGTAATGACTCTTTAATTGCAAATACCAAAGTTGAAGGTATAGATAGCACAACAGGAGATCCATTTTGGATTAAAGCTGAAATGATTTATCTTCAAGCTTTGTTTTATTATGTAATAAGACATTATGATAAACAACACCAGAACTTTACTACAATATTAAAATTAATAAGATTAAGTAGTCCAAATAATAATGGTGTTTCAGAGTTAGATAGTTTATTTCTTGAATGGGAGCAGATAGAGCCAGATGCTATTGGTGTAAAGCAATATAAGCATTTTAAAGTTGCAGCAGGAACCCCTAAAATGATGAGTACAATTATAATGACAGCAACAGCTAGACTTGCAGTATTTAATATAAAAGAAATACACGAACTAACAGATGATGATGATATGGAACTAGAAAGAATAGGTATGCCATTAGATAATGAGGATCCACTTCTAAAAGAAATAAATGAGAGTTCAGATAAAAAGGTTGGAAATGGTAAGATTGCGATATTTGTAATTACAAAACCGTGCGACCGGAACGTTCTCATTTTTAGCAAGTATATTCTATTCACAAGTATTTGCAATGATTGATGAAAATGCAAAAAAATGTGGTGGAAGTTTGCCAACACCATTAGAAATTTATATGGATGAATGGGCACAACTACGGAGAAATACCACGATTTGTTGAAGAACTTGCATATTTAAGAGGATTAAATGTTGGAATAACAATAGGTCTTCAATCATTAAGCCAATTAAAGAAAAAATATAAAGATAGTTGGGAATCTGTTTTAGATTGTGTAGATTCAATATTATTCTTGGGAAGTTCGGCAAAAGAAAGTTTAGAGTATATGGTTTCTCTACTACGGCAAGAAAACTTGGTACAAAAAATCTACTGGTAGAACTTTCTCAAAACAGGGTTCATCTAGTACCAATTGGGATGTAGTTGGTAGAGAACTTGCTACACTTGATGAATTGTCTGTTATGCCTAGTGGTTATTGTGTATTATTTATTGCGAGAGTTGGTGCTTTTTATTCAAAACTATTTGATTTAAAAAGTCATCCAAATTATTCAGAACTTTATGAACCATGGGCTAAAAATATTGAAAAAATATATAACCATAAAAAAGAGTTGGAATATCAAATTAATTCTAATTACAAATTATTGTGTGATTTAGGTCTTGAGTTTGCAAGACCGGTTGAAAAAATAAAGATAGAAAATGTTAATGATAACGAATTAAAGAAGTTGTATAAAACAGAAGTTATACAGTATGAAGATTTTAAAATTAATAATTAAAGTGGAGGTATTATGAATTTAATAAAAAGATTTAAAGAAAATAGAAAATTAAATAAATTAAAAGAAAAAATTACAGTTTTAACTGGAGCAATAGGAAGTAGCATGATACTTTTAACATCAAGAGTATATGCAGATTCGAATACTGGATCTATTGATTCATTCATCAATTTTGCTTGTGATTGGCTAACCAAAATTGGTGGGGTTATTGCTTTAGTAGGTGGAGTTATGTTTGCTTTAGGTTGGCAAAGAGAAGATGCAGAAGGTAAGTCAAGAGGCTTAATGACCTTAATGGCTGGATTTATGCTTGTTGCAATTGCACAATCTAAAAACTTATTTGGACTATAAGAAGGGGGAATCTAATAATTGGATGGAATAATTAGACTTCTATATAGTTTCAAATTTTCAGTATTTGGAGTTGAAATGGATAGTGGAAATCTAATAGGCTCGGTACAAAAATTAACTAATTTTTCTAGTGTTCAGGGTATTAATATTTGGAGTATAGGAAGAACAGTTAATAATGTTATAGTTCCAATTGCATTAAGTTTACTTATACTTTTCTTTATGATTAATTTAATTAAAAAATCAATGGAAGTAGATAGGATAAGTTGGGAAAGAGTTGCAATGTCATTTGTATCATTTTTTATATTAAAGTATTTAATACAAAATGGATATACTTTTTTATCTACTATAATGAACATTGTAAATGATATTTTTGTAAGTGTAACGAATGCTTTAAGTAGTAGCAACTCGAGCATTAATATTGCAGATACATTAATAAATGCAGTTCCAGATGGTTTTGTAGATAGTATAATGACATATCGGTCTTTATTTAATACTATTTATTCCATTTATGACTACAATTGTTCAAATATTAACACAGATATTTTTAAGAGTAGTAAAACTAATATTATGTTTTGCCTTTGCTCCGATTCCAATTGCTCTTGCAGCTGATGATGAAGGTAGAGGCAAAGCAGTACAATATTTCTTGTTTGCAGCAAGTGTAGGTTTAGAGGCAGTTATAATTTATATAGCAACAAATGTATATGCAATAGGTCTTTCAGGATTAAGTAATACAGTAGGTTCTACAAGTGCAATATCAACAATTGTTGCAATGCTATTCTTAAATGGAATGTATTTAGCAGTAATACAATATGGTAGCCAATTTGCAGAAAGATTAACAGGAGGTCATTAAAAGTATGGATAATATAGAAATAACAGTATTTGATGAAATAAAAGATTATAAAGAAAAAATTTACTTCTTTAATTTTAGACAATGGGCATTTGCTATTTTAATTGCTGGATTAGTTATTCCTACATATATTCTTTTAAAAGATAAAATTGGCGAAGAAGTAACAAGTTATATTGTAATTGCAATTGCTGGTGTATTTGGATTTATAGGATTTGTGAAAATTCACAAACTACCAGCAGAAAAAATACTTCCATATTGGTTTAGACATTACTTTTTATTTGCTAAACCAATTCACTATATGAGTGATGAAGAATATAGACTTTTACATGATAAAAAGAATAAAAGAAAAGTAAACAAAGATGCTAAATTGCAAACAATGAATAAAAAAGAGATAAAGGAATTAAGGAAAAAACAAAAGCAAGAAAAAATACTTATGAAAGCTAAAAAGAAATATGGAACAACTGAAAATGCTGAAATTATTGGAAGTAACGAAACAAAAGAAAAAGAAGAATCAAAAGATAATGATGAATTAGTAGAAAAACTTTCAAAATTAACAAAAGAGGAACAAGAAATATTATTGAAATTACTTGGGAGATGATAAAGATTCAAAATTTAACTGAATGGGAATATAAATTTCTAAATTATTATTTAGAAAAGTTTAATGCTAAGTGGGTGCGTGTTTTTAATAACAAGCATCCACTTTTAGCAACTAGAGTTGATTTATATACAGTTTACAAAAGGAGATTAAAGCATCAGCCTTTAACAGAAAGTTTAACATATTCAAATATGTTTGAAAAACTAGATGAAGGTAAATGGTATTTCATTCCAGACCTTCTAAATAAGAATAAGGAGGATTGATAAATTGCCTAAAAAAACAAAGGTAAAAGCTAATAAAAATAAAGTAAAAAAAGAAACTTTATTAGATAAGATACGTAAATTCTTTGCAAAAATGAAAGTCGCTAAACCAAAAACAACACCACAAATAATGAGAATGTTTTTTAAGGATTTCAATGAACAAAATTCAATTATGCAATTAGATGAAAATCATTATTCAATTTGTTTTGAATATCAAGATATTTCATTTGCAAAAGCTAACTATGATGAACAAGAAAACATTTTTCTAAAATGGGTTGAATACTTACATTCATTTAATTATAACGATCACATTCAAGTTGTTTGTGCTGGTAGGCCAATAAAAACTGATGATTATAAAAAGGATTATATTTATAATGAAGATAAATTTGATGGTAACGAAAAGAAAATTGCAAATGAATTTAATACACTAATTGAAACAACATTAGGAAATAAAGAAGAAATATTAAAAGAAACAAGATTAATAGTAATTACTACAAAAGCAGAAAGTTTGAAAGAAGCACAAGATATTTTTATGCAATATCAATTGCGAACAGAAGAAAAATTTAAGGAATTAAAATCTAAAATAAGAAGGGTAAGTGTAGATGAAAGGCTAAAAATATTATATAACTTATTTCATACTCAAATTTTAGAAGATGATTCTTCAAAAGAAATAGTTGAACTTGCTAAAAATCATAATTTAAGTGTTTATGATGTTTTAGCACCAAAAGATGATGTAGTATTGAAAGAAAAGAATTATATAAACATTGGAGATAAAAAGTTTGTAAGAGTTTTATATGTTGCTAGACTTCCAAAATCTATAACACCTAGATTTTATAATAGAATAACAACAATTGAAAATTGTAATATTATAACCACTTTAAATATAACACCAACAGATCCTGCAAAAGTGATTAAGATGGTAAATAAAAAGATAAGTGGTATGAAAACAGAAAGGCTTGAAAAAATTAAGAAAGCCAATAAAAATAATTATAGTTATGAGGCAGTAAAAGATGAAAAGCTAGAAGATGCTATAAGAGATGCACAAAATTTAAGAGATGCCTTACAAAAGAAAAAACAAAAGCTATTTACAAATAATGTACTTATTTGCATTCAAGCAGATAGTCTTGAAAAATTAGATAAAACAACCAAAATGATAAAAAGTATAGGTAATGAACATTTAATTACAATATACAATTTAGATTGGCAACAATTAGAAGGAATACAAAATTGTTTGCCTTTTGGTTGGAATAGTCTGCAAATTCAAAGGTCATTGACTTCTGAATCTACTGCAACAAATGTACCATTTAATACAAAAGATTTAATGCATCCAAATTCAATATATCATGGAATAAATTTGGTATCTAAAAATCCAGTATTTTGTGATAGAAAAAAATTGCTAAATGGAAATGGTTGTGTTCTTGCAACATCAGGAGCAGGAAAATCATTTTCTATAAAAGTAATAATAGAACAAGTATTGCTTCGCTATCCACAAGATGAAGTAATTGTAATAGATCCACAACGGAGAATATGCACCATTAATAAATGCTTTTAATGGTCAAACATTAAATATAAGTACATCTACAAATACTTATATCAATCCTTTTGATAGTTCACTTCAATATGAGCAAGACAATGAAGATGCTTTAAATAGTAAGATAGAATTTTCTCTTGCATTTATAGAATCTATTGTTTCTAGTAATGGTTTAACTGGAGAACAAAAAACATTAGTAGATCGTTGTACTAAAAACATATATGAAGAATACCAAATACATGGGTATAGTGAAGAATATGAACCAGATTTTATAAAGTTTTATGAAGAGTTACTAAAACAGCCAGAAGAGGAGGCTAAAAATTTAGCATTAGTAATTGAAAGATATGTTTTAGGTGGAATGGATATTTTCGCTAAGAAAACAAATATAGAAATTAAAAATAGATTTATATCATTTGATATTTCAGATTTGCCTCGTAGCATACAGACTACAGGGTATTTAGTTGTTTTGGAACATATTATGAATAGGTTAAAACGAAATAAAAATCTTGGCAAACACACTTGGATATTCATAGATGAGTTCCATATATTACTTGCAAATCAGTATTCTGCTGATTATATTGCAAAAATATATAAAACAGGTAGGAAAGAAAATGCAATTCCTACTATAATCACACAAAATATTGCAGATGTAATTAAAAATGAACAAGGTTGTAAAATACTATCTAATTCAGAGTTTGCAATGATATTAAAACAAAAACCATTAGATTTACCAGCTATATGTAAAATATTTGATATTAGTGATGAAGAAGCAAAATATGTTATAGATTCTCCAGCAGGGCAAGGTATTATTGTTTATGGAGAAGATAAAGTCGCATTTAGAAATCAAGTTTCTAAAGAATTTTACATATATCAAATTAATCAAACATCTAATATGCAATTGAATAGGAGTTAAAAGTGGCGAACGAAAATGGAAAAGATGTAGCAAACTCATTAAGTGGTTATTCAAATGCTTTAAATAAAGGTACAAATGCAGTATTGGATAGTGCAAATCAAATTAATAAATGGTATGCAGAACAAGTAAATAAAATTGCAGGAGAAGAAAATCAAGACACAACAAGACTTGAAACAAATGTAGATAATACTATTGAAGAAGATACAGAAGAAAAAATAAACAAGATACAAACCAAAGTAGATGACTATACAGAAATTCAAACCAACAACAAAAACAAGTTAATTTCTAATCAAAATACTGGAAGGTTAAAAACTATAAATACAGATGAAACACTTGAAGAAGCAGTTGAAAAAGAAAATGAAGTAAAGGATTTAGGCTTTAAAAAAGGCAAAATAAATGGAAAAATAGCAACTGCAATAAAAGGTGTTAAAGCTATTAATAATACAGCTAATAGATTCGTAAAAACAGGAAAAACATTAAATACAGCAACAAACGAAGGTGGACTAAAAAGTTTTGAAAAAAGTTCTAGTAGGATAATGACAAAACCAGCCAAAAAGGTGGCAGATAAGGTTACAGCGAAAGCTACAAATATAGTAAGAAAAAATGCAACTAAAGTAACGAAAAAAGTTGTAAAAGAAACAGCAAATATTACCATAAAAGCTACAAAAGCTGCAATGAAAATAGTAGCAGAGGCAGTAAAACTCTTAATGTCTATGCTACCTTCAATTGCTCCAGTAGTAATAATAATTGTTATCATTGCAGCAATTGGTAGTTTCTTTAATTTTAAAACTACTCACGAGGCAGATGATATAAATTTTGATGAAATATCTTCAATGATAATAGTAATAGAAGATGAGAAGTTGCAAGCTATATACAATGAGTTCTTAAAGAATATGGGTAAACCGTATTTAATGGATCATAGTAATTTATCACACGATACTTGTATGGAATATTATGATTGTTCTAGTTGGACTATTCATTGTTTGGCACACGCAGGAATAAAAGTAATTCCTAATACTCGGAGCACAGGGAATTTATACAAATCATTGTAATCCAATTGATGTAAATGATAGAAAAGCTGGAGATTTAATTTTCTTGAAAGATACTTATGACACAGGAGAACCTGGAAGTATATCTCATGTTGGTATTTATATGGGAGAATTAACTATTAATAATGAAACAGCAGAATGGGTAATTGATACTGGAGGAAATCCAGAAGGTGTAAAGATTAGAAAATATAATAATGGTTGGTGGAATGGTGAGCATTTTTATGGTTTTGGTAGGTTAAAAGAATAAGATTGGAGGTTATAATATTTGAAAGTTAAAATGGTAAAAATGGGTATGGATATTGATGAAACAAGAAATCATAGAATAAGAGGTATTATTCCAACAGAAGATGGAAAATATTTATTTGTTGAAATAACGCAGGGAAGAAGACCAGACAAAAAATATATGTTATGTTCTCAAAAGGAATATGAAAAAATGTATCCATATCCAGAATATATTTATTTCGATAGTTGCTTTAGAGTTGATATACCAGAAGATTATTTTAAAAACTATACACAAGAATTTTCTGATTATGATAGAAAGCCACTATATGAATATGCACATACAAAAGATGATATAGTAAAACTATTGCAAAAATTTAATAAAGATATTGATGACATTGAACTTACTGATGAAAATTATATTGATAAATATTGTGAAGAAAAAGGATTTTTTAGTTTATATGATAATAGGCTAAAACACAATTATAAACCAATTGAAATTTTATGGACTGACATGGAAATAAATGGTGAATCAAAAGTTAAAGTATTATATACTTGCTATTCTGCAAATGGTATAAAATATAAGGAAGAGCAAGTAAGAAAAAGAGATACACATTATTTTATTAATGAATATGGTAAGGAAACAATGGAAGAATTAATGACAAAATATATTGATGATAAAAGTAAAATTATAAAAAATGTTGATACGATAAATCTATTAAAAGAAGATAAAAATAAACTTTTTGATTTCTATACTGAAAAAGAAATTGATATAGAAGATTCAATAGATATGGATTACTAATGAGCAAAATAATATTTTTTATATTAAAAATAATTTTTATAACAAATGCTTTATTAATTGCAATATGTTTTGAAAGAATGATTATTAGAATGAGTATATTATTTTTAATGTACTCATTCATTATTTTTTTAATACTAAAGAAATGGAGGGATTAGTTGGTAGTAGATATTTATAACACAAATAAAAAATATAATATTATATATGCTGATCCGCCCTGGAGATATACAGGTTGGAGAAGTGGACCTAGAAGTGTTGAAAGACATTATTCTACAATGAAAGTAGAAGAAATAATTGCTATGAAGGATACAATTAAATCTATTGCAGATGAAGATTGTGTCCTATTTTTGTGGGTAACTTTCCCATGTTTAATTGAAGGATTAAAGGTAATGAAAGAATGGGGATTCAAGTATAAAACTTGTGGATTTACATGGGTTAAAAGGAATAAAGTAGCTGACACATGGTTCTTTGGATTGGGTTCATGGACAAGAGCAAATGCAGAACTTTGCTTAATAGGAACAAGAGGAAAAATACCTAGAGTTTCAAATAAAGTTTCACAAGTTGTTGATACTCATATTGAAGAACATAGTAAAAAACCTGCAATTGTAAGAGAAAGAATAGTTGAATTAGTTGGACCATTACCAAGAATTGAATTATTTGCAAGACAAACAGTAGATGGTTGGGATTGTTGGGGAAATGAAGTGTAAAAGGAGGAATGAATTTGAATATAGAAGTTCCTATATTAACCAAAACAGGCAAAAACATAGAACAAGATATAAAAGTATTAAGTAGTACAGATATAGTTAATTTAAAACAAGTACAAGCAATAAGAAATGCTGTAAAGGAGCACTTGTTATTCATTGGTTTAGATAGAGGCAATAATGTTAGAAATATTAGTGTTTTAGGAATAGGATCTAATTGTGAAGTATTAGTTGATAGTAAAGATATTATTAGAACAGCTTTACTCTCTTGTAGTGAAAGAGTTATTTTAGTACATAATCATCCATCAAATAATTTAGAACCAAGTAATCCAGATATACATATAACCAATATAACCAATAATCTTTTAAAGACATTTCATATTGAGTTACTAGACCATATTATTGTTACAGAAAAAGAACATATAAGCATGGAGAAAATAAAGAAATTTAATAAAAATTATACAAATGATGAAATAAACAAAGTAGAAAAACAATTCTTATATGAAGAAAATCTAAAACTAAAACAGGAGATAGAAAAATTACAAAACAATAAAGAAAAAGAAGAAAATCTGACAAATGATGATTTAGATTATGATTATGAATAAGGAGGAAAAAATTTGGCTAAAGTATTTAGTGTTTATGTGCAAAATTTAGGTGCATATAGTGGAGGAAATATTGTGGGAGATTGGATTGATTTACCACAAAAGAAAGAAATAATAGATAAATTCTTAAAAGAAAAAGTTAAAATATATAATGATAATCAAGAATATGAAATAGCTGATACAGAGGAGTTTCCGTTTGAATATAAAATTATTCAATATGCAGATTTACAAGAAATCAATAAATTAGCAGTAATATATAGTTTATTAGATGAAGTACAAATTGAAGCAGCAAAAGGTTATTGTGAATATAACGGAAAATTTGATATGGATATACAAGAATTATTAAACGTATGTATGCAGTCAGGATTAATAAGTTATTATCAGTATAATTTCGAAGGTAGTGAGTATTGCTCAATGTTTTCTAAAGAAGAAAAATACGGATATACTCTTGCAGAAGAAAATGGAATACATAAGTTGCTAGTAGATAATGGTATTGAATATTGCTTTGATTTTGAAAAATACGGAAGAGATGCTTGTATAAATAATAATATAACATTATTAGAAAATGGCTATTTAGATTTAAGCGATACTTTAAATTTACAAGCATTTTCTAAAGAAGAAATACAAGAAAAAGTTGATGAGTATTTTATACAAGAAGAATGTGAAATTAAAGTAAAACCAATTTTAAATAAAATGGATAAATTAAGAAATGAGTTTAAAAAAATAACTTCAAACGATCAGAAACTTACAGAATATTTTAAAGAAGATAAAAGATATACAAACATAAGAGTAGCAGGTGTAATTTTAGCTGGTATGGCTGTTAGAAATCTACAAAGAGAAAATGGAAATTTAGAAGGAGAATTAGAATATTCTCCTTTTTCTAAAGAGCAAGAAAAAATGATAGATGATTATACAGAACTAGAGAAAATGGTTGAATATATTGAACAGGAAGTTGAAAGTGAATATGCAAAGGAGGAGATAACAAATGACATTTGATGAATTTCTAGTAAGTAAAGAAACAATTGGAGAATTTGATAGGGATTTTGTTACAAAAGTAAAATATAACGATAAAATAGACTATATTTTCAAAACTAATTATGGTGGCTTAAATTTCAATAGTGAATTAAAATGTGTTGGATTATTTGATAAAAAGAATAACAAACTATATGGTTCAAGCTATGATTTTAATGGAATGTTCAATAAAGAAATGTATAGCAATTTTTATGTTGGAAGTATAGAAAGTATAAAAAATAATTTATACAAAAATGCAGATAAAATGTTGAATAACTATATAAATGATAATTCAAAATCTTTAAGAAATATGGCAAAGGAAACTTTTGATAAATACATTTCTTATGAAGGAAATTATAATAGTATAAAAGAAATAGCAGTAAGAAATTATATATACAATTTTGAAAAACAAGAATTAGAATTTCATGTAAATACTTCTAAATACGAAAGAAATAATGATGCAAATAAACTTATAATGGAAGAAATAGAATTTCCAGAAGAAACAGAATATAGAGTGTTTGAAGAATATATAAACAATGAAGAAAAAACAGAACACATATATTCACGAGAGGCAAATAATATAGAATTGACAGCAAAAGAAAGAATTGGTGTAAGACTTTTAGAAAAGGATTTAGAAGATAAATTGATTTTAGAATTAGAAAATGATCCAACAAATGAATACAAAATAAAACACGATATTGTTGAATCAATAAAGGATATTGATGCCCAAATGATAACAATAGATTTATGTCATAATGGAAAAGATATAACTTTTAAATATCCAAAAGAAAAATTAAATAATTTCTATTTAAGTGATTATCATATACCAGATGTTAGTACAAGAAATGTGATAAAAGAAATGTATAAAGATGAAAGAGGTTTTGATGATTTCCATTTAGAAGATATAAAATCAATTAGTTTTAGAAAGCAAATATTATTCGAAAATAAAAAAGAACTTGAATTAAATAATGAAAAAGAAGAACAGGATATTGTTGATGATATGTTTGAATAAATATAAGCAACAATATCTTTTTTCTTGGAAGGAGGAGTATGGAAAGAACCGAGATTTTAATTAATAATAAAAGAATAAATTTATATGGTAGTAAAGCTGTAATTGAAAAAGAAAAGCAGGTTTTAGAAAGTTTAAAACTTACTGGAATTGAAAATAAAGATAGATTAATTATACAAGATTGTATTGATAAAAATAAGTTAAAATCTGATATTTTATACGAAGGAAATACAGTGTATCCATTTGAAAAAATTGTTAAGGAATATAGAAGATTACAAAGAGAATATTCATTAGAAAAATTGTCAAATGATATGTACCATTTCTTTATGAATGCCTGTGGAGATATTGCTCATTATGATAAAGCAGGTTATAGAAGTTACTATAACGATTCTATTGTAGAACTTGAAAATAGGTTCTTAAAAAATTCTTATACTGCATCAAGATATAGTGATGTAGATAGAATATTTAAAGAACTAAAAATAAGCAATTATTTTAAAGAAAGAGAGCAAATTGATTTAGATAAAATTACATTAAATAAGTTAAAAAGCATTATAAAAGATTGTGGTTGGAATGCTATAAATAAAAATGGAATTTGGAGAATAGAACGAACTACAATGTATGGAAAAGATTTTGCTTTTGAAGTAGATACATCAGATAATAGTGTTTCAAATGTTGTTAAAGAAATACAAAGATATTATAATTCTTTTAATAAAGATGAATATGTAGAGAATATGGTTGCTATTAGAAGTTCATTAGGACTAACAATTGCAGAGATAGTTTCTTCATCAGAAAATATACAAAGAATGTTAAATAATCTATATTTTGATGTACTCTATAAAAGCAGATTAGCAGTAGAAGAAAGTAAAAATACTATTGAAAAAGTTGCTGAAATATCAAATAAAATTGCTGAAAATAATTTAGAAAATGATAATGATTTTGATTTTGATTATGATTATGCTTAAAATTTTTCAAAAGTGGAGCTGAAAATTGCTCCACTTTTTCTAAAAAATGAAACAAAAAAATTTCTCCCAGCGGGCAAAAAGGGTTTTAGGGGATTTTGCCCTAAACAGCAAAATGGTGTCAAAACACCAAGCTGGCGAATATTGGGCACCAGAAAATGCTCTCAATATTCGAGGCAAATAAATTTGCCTTTAAAATTATATGCTACACTTCGTTAGCATAAATTTTATTTAAAAAGATTTGTAGATATAT
>CAKPRA010000013.1 GCA_934180065.1 uncultured Clostridia bacterium
GTAGTGTGAGAATTGTAGTGCCCTCGTTTTAGTTTGGTGATATTAAGATTTTCACTAAAAGCTCCCAAACTGCGCGTCACTTCTTTTAATATATATATTCACATATCCTACTATGCTAAATTAAATTGATATTTAGCTGTGAATAGTAACAAAGAATTTGAATTTTTTTATGTAAAATATTGATTTTCGACAAAAAAGAATATATAATTTGATTTATGTTAAAATTTTATAAAGGAGTTGTAATTAAATGAGTTGTGTAACAAATATTAAAAAAACAAAAATAATTTGTAGTATAGGACCAGCAAGTACAGATCCTGCTGTTATGAGTAAAATGGTTGAAGCAGGTATGAACGTTGCTCGTATAAACTTTTCTCATGCTACACTAGAAGAAAAAATTGCTGTTGTAGATTCAGTTCATAAAGTTAGAGAAATGACAGGAAAAAATGTTGCAATATTATTTGATACTAAAGGACCTGAATTTAGAAGTGGAATGGCAGAAGGAGAAGGAATCAACTTAGTTGAAGGAAAAACTATTAGAATGGTTAAAGAAACTGTAGTTGGAAATGAAGAAAGATTTTCAGTTAATCATCCACAAGCTATTGATAATTTAGAAGTTGGATCAATAGTTTTATTAGAAAATGGATTAATGAAAATTCAAGTTATCTCTGTTGAAGATGATGGTGTAACTTGTAAAATAATAAATGGTGGTGTTCTTGGTAGCAAAAAGAGCTTAAATGCACCTGGAGTTAAATTAGATATTCCATTTATTAGTGATATAGATAGAGAAGACATAATTTATGCTTGTCAACATGAAGGTGATTATTTAGCATTATCTTTTGTTTCTTGCAAAGAAGACGTTTTAGCTGCTAGAGAAATATTAAAAGAATATAATAGAGAAGACATGAAAATTATTTCTAAAATTGAAAGTACAACAGGTGTTGAGAATTTAGATTCAATTATAGATGTATCTGATGGTATAATGGTAGCTCGTGGTGATTTAGGTGTTGAAGTTCCAATGCAACAATTACCAAAATACCAAAAAATTATGATTGAAAGATGCCGTGAAAAAGGTAAATTTGTTGTTGTAGCTACTGAAATGTTAGAATCAATGAAGAAGAGTGCTAGACCAACAAGAGCTGAAGTTTCAGATGTTGCTAACGCAGTATTAGATGGAACTGATGCAGTTATGCTTTCTGGAGAAACAACAGTTGGTAAATTCCCAGTAGAAGTTGTAAAATATATGGCAGAAATTTGTAAAGATACTGAGGAATATTATGACTATGATTACGAATTTGATTCTGAAAGAGAAGTTAATATTACAGAAACAATAGCAAATAGTGTTGTAAATGCTGCAAGTGTATTAGGAATTAAATTAATAGTTGCTGCAACAGAATCTGGAGATACAGCTAGAAGAATTAGTAATTTAAAACCAAGATGTTTAATATTAGCTGTAACAAACTCTGAAGAAGTAGCTCGTTCATTAGCTTTAAATTATGCAGTATATCCAATTGTTGTAAAGAGCGGTAATACAATTGAAGAATTTACAGCAATTGCAAAAGAAAAAGCAAAAGAATTAATGGGTGTTTGTGATGGTGAAATAATAGCATTAACAGGTGGTTTCCCAAAAACTGGAACAAAACAAACAAATTTCTTAAAAATAGATCAAATTTAATTAAAGCAAAATTTAAAAGGATAAGCAAAAACTTATCCTTTTTGTATTATTAAAATGTTACTAAATATAATTTGATTTATAATAAATTATATAATTAAATATTGTATCAAAAATAGATATCATAAAAACTAATTCTAAAATGTTATTATATTTTATGAGAGGAACTTAGATTATGGAAAAAATTGCAGAAACTGTACATAAAGATTTTGAAAACTTAAAGTTAAATAAAGAGCTCTATTTTAAGGATTTTTATAAAAATAATTATAATCTTATATATGGTATATGTTATTCAATCTTAAAAGAAAAGGAGAATAGCGAAGATATAACACAAAATGTGTTTGAAAAGATATATAAGTTACCAACGGATAAAATGCCCAGTGAGTATGAATCCTCTTGGTTATATTCTGTTTCTAAAAATGAATCTTTACAATATATTAGAAAGAATAAGTTTTCATGTTCAGATGAAAACCTTAGTAATTTAAAAAGTAATAAAAATGAGATTGATGATGTTATTGAAAATGAAAATTATAATAAATTAGTAAAAAAACTAGATAAAAAGCAAGAGCAAATTATATCATTGAAGGTTATTTCTGGGTTCACATTTAAAGAAATTGGTCAAATATTATCAATGCCGACAGCTACAGTACAGTGGTATTATTATAAATCAATTAAATCACTAAAATTGGCAATATCTAATTTGGCAATGTTTATTATATCTTTTATTGTAGGAATTAATTTAAAATTAAGAAAAAAAAATTATATTAATTATGAAAAAACAGATAATTATGAAGATGATTATAAGAATATAAATGCAAATGATGAAAGTTATACTGATAGCTCTAGTACAATACAATCGGATAATATGAGTTCGAAATTTAATAATAAATATAATGATATAAATATTACAGACTCTGCTTTTGGTGAAGTGAACGAACTTTCTGTTAAGGATTTTGCAACTAATCAAGAAATTCAGTATAAAGTTATTTTTGGAGTAGCTACTATTTTTTTAGTGCTTTCTATAATTTTTGCAATTATTTTTGCAAATCACCAACAAAAAAGTAATAAAAAAGCATCAAAATAATGAAACATATGTTGTTATAAAATGAAAGGAAGTTTTTTATGAAATTTAAAAAGAAAAAATTATTTACAATTATAACTATTATATTGATAGTTGTTTTATTAGTTGGAGTTTTAGGTTATGTAGTACTTTATTCTAGAAATAAAGAGATTAGTAAAAATAATTTGACAGATGGTTGGGTATATAAGCCAAATAGTGAAAAGCCTAGTAAAGTTGGTATTTTATCAGGTGTATTTTCAAGCACTGCGACAGCTGGTAGCAAATATAGTGTTGCTGAAGATTCTGCTACTAGTTCAAGTAATTCTTATTTAGGATATGAAGTTGGTGGAGCAAGTAATATTGAAAATTTTAGAAAAAATATTAAAAATGGATATTTACCAATATCAACAGATATAACATATAATGGTATTTATTCAGAATATTATTTTGATACTGGAAGTAGAAACGTGAATCAAAATGATATGTTTTATCCTTCTTATTCTTGTGCAGTATCTACAAATCCATTTTCAAAAGAGCAAGAGTATTATATGTCTATAGGACTAAATTCTAATATAAAAGAAAGCGATTTTAATAGAAAAAATGTAAATCTTGTAATTGTATTAGATATATCTGGTTCAATGTCTTCAAGTTTTAACTCATATTATTATGACCAAAGCAGAAGCGATAATATAGATAAAAATAAATCTAAAATGAAAATAGCAGAAGAATGTGTGAATAATTTAATTAATAAATTAAGACCCGAAGACAGATTAGGTATTGTGTTGTTTGATGATGATGCATATCTTGGTAAAGAGCTTAGTAAAATAAATGAAACAAATATAGATAGTCTAAAATCTCATATTTTGGAGGTAGAGCCAAGGGGAGAAACTAATTTTTCAGAAGGATATGCTAAAGGAACAAGTTTATTTTCAAATTATTTAAGTGATAATTCATATCAAAATAGAATAGTTGTAATTACAGATGCTATGCCAAATATGGGTGATGTTTCTGAAAATGGTCTATCAAAGAAAATAAATGATAATGCAGATAAAAAAATCTATACATCTATGATAGGTGTTGGAGTTGATTTTAATACTAAATTAACAGAAAAATTATCAGATGTAAAAGGTGCAAATTATTATTCTGTTCATAATGCAGAGGAATTTAATGAAATTTTAGCTGAGAAATTCGATTATATGATAACTCCATTAATATATGATTTAGATTTAAATTTTGAATCAGAAGATTTTAAAATAGAAAATGTATATGGCTCAGATTCTGTTAATAAATCAACGGGAAATATTATGCACATAAATACTTTATTTCCATCTGTAAGAAATTCCAGTGGTGATGTTAAGGGGGGTATTGTGGTATTAAAACTAAAAAGAATAAAAGAAGCGGAAAACCCTGATATTTCGTTAAATATTTCTTACAAAGATAATGAAGAAACAGAGCACTCAAATTCTCAAAAGGTTGAATTTAAAATGAATACAGCGGATTATTATGATAATGCTGGAATCAGAAAGGCAATAGTGTTAGCAAGATATACTAATGTAATGAAAGATTGGATTCTTTTTGAAAGATCTCAAAAAGAGGAATTTGCTATAAATGAAAAGAATGAGGTTCCAGAGCCAATATATGATGAGGATTATATAAAAAATGTATTAGGAATACATGAAAGACAATCTCAAAAGCTAACAGTTTGTGAAAGTTATAAAAATATATTTAAAGAGCTAAAAACATATATTCAAAGTGAAAAAAATATATTGAATGATGAAAATCTTAACAAGGAAGTAGAAATTATAGAAAAATTAATATAGTAATATTAAAATAAACGAAATGTGTCAAAAACAATAAATTTTCATAATATATATAAATGGTTATTAAATTTGAAAGGATTGATATATTATGAATTTATTACTATTATTATTTGCATTACCATTAGCTACAATAATATTTTCAATTGTTTTACAAAAATTAATAAATTGCCCTATTTTAGTAGCATTAACGGCATTTGCGGTATATTTAATTTTAGCTTTTTCTGTGTTTGATGAAAGCTTTTTAGTATATGCAATAGTATATACAATAATTGCATATATAACCGCTGCAATAACAAGGTTTGTTGAGAATTATATAAATAATAACAATAATAATGATGATTCTGATGATGACCCTGGATCTGGTTGTGATTTCGATAATAACTCAGATTGTGGTTGCAATAATAGATCAAATATGATTGTAAATAACAATTATGAAAATCGAAGATATTGGAGGTAATATATTTAAAAAAGTGAGGTTCAAAGAACCTCACTTTTTTTTGATAGAAAGTATTTTTTTTATTACAAAAATGAAAATACTCAGCACTACTAAAAGGGTTCCAATTATTAAGAAACCTGAAATTATTGATTCTATGTGCAGAATGACATAAACCACTAATTTTAAAATTTCCCAAAATAAGAAGAAACCAAAGATAATGCCACCTATGTATAATAATATGGCTAAGAAACATTTGGCAAGACTAGTGATTAACATGGAAAGCTCCTTTAGAAACCGCATAAAAATACCTCCTTGTATTAAAGTAATTATAGTATATCATAATTTGATAAAAATAGCAAATAAAAGATAAGTTGACAGATTATGTAAAACAAGGTATAATAATATATAGGATATTTATTATAGGAGATGATGTATATGAAATCTAAAAAAATATACATTGGTATTGTAGCGATTATAGTTGTTTTTGGAATCGTAATTGCTAGTATTTTCTATATAAAGGCTAATAATAAGGATGTTGAAGTATCAAAGTTTATCAAAAACTTTACAAATGAAAATACTAAAGAAGCTATGCAGGAAACAAAATCATTAGAAAATGCCAATGATGAAAAAGAGAAAGAAACTACTGTAAAAACAAATGATTCTGATATAAGTAATCAAAAGAAAGAAGAAACAAGTGAAAATGTTAAACAAGAAGAAGTAGAAGAGCCAAAGCAAGAGGTTGTGGAAGAAACTAAAAAAGAGCCTGTTATTACGGCAATGTCTAAGACTATGTATGTAAAAGTAGATAGTTTAAATGTAAGATCTGGTCCAAGTACAGATTATAGCCGTTTAGGAGCATTAAAGAAAGCTGATGAAGTAAAAATAACTGGTAAAACTGATGGTTGGTATAGAATAAAATATAAAAGCTCTGAGGGGTTTGTAAATGCTAGTTATTTGTCAAATATGAAACCGGAAATAGTGCAAACTTCAGTTGAGGTAAATAATATTCCTGCTGCAGGAAATGGAACCGTTGTAAATAATTTGATTATTATAAATAGTAGCAAAAATACATTAAACTATTATGTTTCAGGTAGACTTGAAAAAGCATATAGATGTGCAACTGGAGCTAGTGGTACAAGAACACCGGAAGGAAAATATAAGATTTTTGAAAAACTTGAAAATAGACCATATTATAAATTAAATATACCAGGTGGAGCTCCTAATAATCCATTAGGCCCAAGATGGATGCAATTTAAGAGCGGTGGATATGCAATTCATGGAACTAATACAGATAAAAGTATTGGTACTAATGCTTCACATGGCTGTGTAAGAATGCATAATTCAGATGTAATTGAGTTATATAATAAGGTTCCTATAGGTACAACTGTAATTGTGAAAAGTACATCTCAATCAGATGCTCAAATAGCTTCCGGATATGGAATTAGTATAAATTAATAAAAAAAATTTAATATTTGATATAAAGAAGTAAATTCTTAGAGATTTACTTCTTTTTTGTGCAACATTATAGTATTCAGAATATGAATAAAGAGTCCGTGTATTATATAAAAAATTCATGTCTTGCTGGTCGCTCTTGCAAAGTAGTGTGAAAATAGTAGTATCCTCGTTTGGATTTTGATAAATGAGAATATTAACAAAAAGCTCCCAAACTGCGCGACATTGCATTTTTTATATAATATATAATACACTAGTGCTTTGTTATAATTGGTTTATTTGTTATTTTTGTTGAGTTGGAGTTAAAAAATTATCGTATTTTATTGAATTTTCTGAAAAAATTGATATAATAATGTTGATGTTTTATAGATTTACATATAAAAATCTAAATTTTTATTAAGGAAGTATGTTTATGAATAATGCTTATAGAACCCATACATGTGGAGAATTAAATATAAATAATGTTAATCAGAATGTTATGCTTTCTGGTTGGGTACAAAGAATAAGAAATTTAGGAGCTATGAAGTTTATTGATTTGAGAGATCAATATGGTATAACTCAAATTGTGATTTCTGATGATGAATATATTCAAAAAAAATCAGCTGAGATTGTTACTGAGTGTGTTATCAAGGTTGAAGGCTCTGTTGTTGAGAGATCTAATAAAAATACAAAAATTGCTACAGGTGAAATTGAAGTAATTGCTAAAAATATTGAAATTTTGGGAAAATGTAAAACTACATTACCTTTTGAAGTTAATTCGGAAAAAGCTGATATTGATTCTGTTAGAGAAGATTTAAGACTTGAATATAGGTTTTTAGATTTAAGAAATGAAAAATTACATAATACAATATTATTACGTTCAAAAGTTATGAAACATTTAAGAAATAAATTAGATGAACTTGGATTTAACGAAATTCAAACACCTATTATTGCTAATTCATCTCCAGAAGGTGCTAGAGATTATTTAGTTCCAAGTAGATTGCATCCAGGGGAGTTTTATGCATTACCACAAGCTCCACAACAATTTAAACAATTGCTTATGATTTCTGGATTTGATAAATATTTTCAAATTGCCCCTTGTTTTAGAGATGAAGATCCAAGAGCTGATAGAGCACCAGGAGAGTTTTATCAAGTTGACTTTGAAATGAGTTTTGCAACTCAAGAGGATGTTTTTGAAGTATTACAAGAGCTTTTTATATCTACATTTAAAAAGTTTACAACTTGGAAAGTTGATGAAGGTCCATTTGTTCGAATACCTTATAAAGAGGCTATGGAGAAATATGGTATTGATAAACCCGATTTGCGTAATCCTTTAATTATTCAAGATGTTACAAGAGTTTTTGAAGGAGTCGATTTTAATGCTTTTAAAGATAAGACTATAAAGGCTATAGTTGTTTCTAATGGTGCAGATCAAGGAAGAAAGTTCTTTGATAAAATGACTGAATTTGCTGTTGAAGAAGCTGGAGCCAAAGGTCTAGCTTGGGTTAAATTTGATCAAGATGGAAATGTTAATGGTGGTATTTCTAAATTTATAAACGAAGATATTAAATCTAAATTAATAGATGCTTTAAATATTAAGTCTAATGATGCTGTTTTCTTTATTGCAGACGAGTTTAAAACAGCACAAAAGATTTCTGGATTAGTAAGAATTGAGCTTGGAAAACGTCTAGATTTAATAGAGCAAAATGTTTATAGATTTTGTTTAATAACAGATTTCCCAATGTATGAGTTATCAGATGAAGGAAAAATTGATTTTAATCATAATCCATTTTCAATGCCTCAGGGAGGAATAGATGCCCTTGAAAATATGGATCCTTTAGATATAGTTGCATATCAATTTGATGTAGTTTGCAATGGTTATGAAATGGCTTCAGGAGCTGTTAGAAATCATGATCCTGAGCTTATGGTTAAGGCTTTTGAAATTGCTGGTTATTCAGAAAAAGATGTTGAAACAAGATTTGGTGCTTTATATAAAGCATTCCAATATGGAACACCACCACATGCGGGTGCCGCACCAGGACTTGATAGAATGATAATGCTTCTTGCTGATTCAACAAATATAAGGGAAGTTATAGCATTTCCTAAAAATAAGAAAGCTAGAGATTTGTTAATGAATTCTCCATCTGTTGTAACAGAGCAACAATTAAAAGATGTTCATATAAGAATAGATAAAGAATAATTATGAATAGCAATAAATAAAAACGAAAAAATGTTCGCAAAACTATTGACTCACTTCTAAAAAAAATGTTACAATAAACATATTGTAATATTAGTAAAGGAGTGGTTTATATGAAAAATAAAAAAATGATAGAAGAGCAGTTAGAAAAGATATGCCAAATACTAGATGAGTTACAATATAATGAAATAGAGCAGTTTATAAGTATTCAAAGAAGCCAAAGTACTATTATAAAGAAATTAGATAAAATTAATGAATATAACGAAATAGACGATATGAATAATGCAATAATGTATAAAAAGCTTACTAGTATAGAGCAAAGAATTTAAAACAATAAACAGGCAATAGTGTAATAGTCTTAGAATTATTACACTATTGTTTGTTTACAAAGTATTTTTGTAGAATACTTGAAAAAATAGTAAATATATGATATAAAATGCAAAGAAGGAAGAGAAATGTTTTATGAAAAATATAAAAGATTATAATTTAGAAGAATTACAGAACGAATTAATAAACATGGGTGAAAAAAAGTTCAGAGCAGAGCAAATATTCAAATGGTTATATGTGGAAAAAGTGAAATCATTTGATGATATGACTAACTTATCACTTGAGTTAAGATTAAAATTAAAAGAAAATTATTCGATGTGTAATTATAAAATTATAAAAAAACAAGAATCATCAGATGGTACAAAAAAATATCTTTTTGATGTTTTGGATGGTAATGCAATTGAAACTGTTCTAATGCAATATCATCATGGAAAAACAGTTTGTGTATCTTCTCAAATAGGATGTAAAATGGGATGCAAATTTTGTGCATCAACAGGAATTAAGTTTATAAGAAATCTTACGGCAGGTGAAATTGTAGAGCAAATTCTAGCGGTAGAGCAAGATATAAACGATAGAATATCAAATATAGTTTTTATGGGAATTGGTGAACCATTAGATAATTATGATAATGTAATAAAAGCTATAAAAATACTTAATAATCAAAAAGGACTTAATATTGGAACTAGACATATAAGTGTTTCTACAAGTGGATTGGTACCAAGAATATATGATTTAGCAAATGAAAATATTCAGTGTACATTATCAATATCTCTTCATGCTACAACAGATGAGAAAAGAAGTAGTATGATGCCAATAAATAATAGATATAATATTGAAGAATTAATGAAAGCTTGTAAAGATTATATTAAAATAACAAATAAAAGGATATCTTTTGAATATGCACTAGCTAAAGATAATAATGATAATTTAGATGATGCTAAAAGATTAGTTAATTTATTAAGAGGGATGCTTTGCCATGTTAATCTTATTCCAATTAACAAAATTGAAAATGGACAGTATTCAAAAAGTACAAATGAAAACATCTTAAAATTTAGAGATTATTTAAATGATAACGGTATAGTAGCAACAATACGTAGAGAATTGGGTTCAGATATAGATGCTGCATGTGGTCAACTAAGAAGAAAAAATCTTAAAGAGCAAACTAGTGATGTTGATACTAATACTTTGTAATATTATTTACAAAGTGAAAATAAAAATATAATAATTTATTTTCAAAAGAGAAATGCCGGTAATAGGAGGTTTTATGAAAGCTTTTGCAAGATCAGACATAGGAAAAGTTCGAGAAATGAATCAAGATAATTTTTACATAGCTGATCAAAATGATAGTGTGAAATTATTTATAGTAGCTGATGGAATGGGTGGATACAAAGGAGGAGAAATAGCTAGCAAATTAGCTATTGATTCATCAAAAAATTATATTTTAAATAATTTTGAAGAAGCTAAAAAAGATAAAGAAAAAATTATTGAATTATTAAGAAGTGCTATTGAATATGCTAATATGGTAATATATGAAAAGTCAAAAGAAGTTGAAGAGCTTAATAGTATGGGAACTACAATTGATATATGTCTAATACAGTCAGGTAGAGTGTATATAGGTCATGTAGGAGATAGTAGAGTTTATAGATTAAGAAAAGAAATATTTAGAAAGCTTACTACAGATCATAGTTATGTGGAGCAATTATTGAAACAAGGGAATATAACTAAAGAGGAAGCATATAATCATCCTAAAAAAAATATGTTAACTAAAGCTTTAGGATGTACAGCCTTTGTAGAGCCAGATATAATGGTAAGAGGATTTCAAAAAGATGATATTTTGTTAATGTGTACAGATGGATTAACAAATATGATAAAAGAAAATCAAATTTGTCAAATAATTAAAGAAAATCCAGAAAAAGCTACAGAAAATTTAGTAGATAAGGCGATAGAATTTGGCGGATTAGATAATATTACAGCTGTAATCATATTATAAGGAGAGATTGTATATGAATTTAGAAGGTAGTGTTATAGGAAACAGATACGAAATACTAGAAAAAATTGGAAATGGGGGAATGGCAACAGTTTATAAAGCTTTAGATAAGATATTAAATAGATATGTTGCTGTGAAGATATTAAGAGAAGAATTTACTACAGATGAAGAGTTTATTAAGCGTTTTAATGCTGAAGCACAATCTGCTGCAAGACTAACACATCCTAATATTGTTTCTGTTTATGATGTTGGTCAAGAATATAATATTTATTATATTGTAATGGAATTAATTCAAGGAAAAACATTAAAGCAAATAATTGATGAAGATGGATTTTTATCATGGAAGTGGTCTGTAAATATTGCTATTCAAATTGCTTCAGCTTTGGATATGGCACATAAAAATAATATTATACATAGAGATATTAAACCACATAATATTATGATTACAGAAGATGGTGTTGCAAAAGTCACAGATTTTGGTATTGCTAAAGCAGTGTCAAATTCTACAATTACAGCTTTTGGAACCACATTAGGATCAGTTCATTATTTTTCGCCAGAGCATGCTAGAGGTGGATATACAGATGCGAAATCTGATTTATATTCATTAGGTGTTGTTATGTATGAAATGGTAACAGGAAAAGTTCCATTTGATGCTGATACTCCGGTTTCAATAGCTCTAAAGCATATGCAAGAAGATCCTGTTGAGCCAAAAAGTATAAATAAAAATGTACCATATGCAGTAAATCAGATTATTATGAAATCTTTGAAAAAGGATCCAAATGATAGATATCAAAGTGCTTCTGAGATGATAATTGATTTAAATATGGCATTAAAAAGACCAGAGGGTGGATTTATAGATGAAACAAATTATACAGATGGTTTAACAAGAAGAATTCCAACTGTAGATGCAGACATAAAAGAAAAAAGCACAAATGATAATGACGTTAATGAAGAAAAAACAAGCTTCTTTAAAGAGCATAAAAAAGTTATAATTTCTGGTATTATAATTTTATCATTTTTGATAATATTTATTGCAACTTTATTTATAACATTAGGTATTGCTAATTCATCATCTCCTAAGGATGTTCAAATTCCAAATGTTGTTGGTAAAACACAAGAAGAGGCAAAAATTGAAATTGAAAAAAATAAATTGATTTTTAATGTTTCTAAAGAAGTATTTAGCTCTGATGTTGAAAAAGGTAGTGTTGTATCACAAGATCCAGAGTATAAAAATAATTATTCAATAAAAGAAGGTAATACTATAAATGTTGTTATTAGCAAAGGTATAGAGCTTGTAAAAATGCCAAAAGTAGTTGGAGTGGAATACAGTAAAGCGGAAACGACTTTAACTGACTTAGGGTTAAAAATAGAGAAAATTGAGGAAATAAGCCAAACTGTTGAAGCTGGTTATATTGTAAATCAAGAAACTGCGGAAAATACAGAAATTGAAGTAGGTTCAACTGTTAAAATTCATGTAAGTAAAGGAAATGGTAAGAAAAAATTTAAAGTAATAGATGTTATAGGTAAAAATAGAGATGAAGCTAAAAAATCATTAACTGATTTAGGAATGGAAGTATCTATAAAAGAAAAAGAAGATACATCGAAAAGTGATGGAGTGGTTTTAGAGCAAAGTATACAATCTGATACTGAAGTTGAAGAAGGTACAAAAATTACAATAACTGTAAATAAGATACAAGCAGATGTAAAAGGTACTGTAAATGTCAAAGTAAAAAACTTAGCTGACACGTATGCTCCTGATTCAGATGATTCTGAAGAGAAAAATATAAAAGTAAAAGTTATCGTTGGATCTGATACAATTTGTGACAGAAGTGTAGATAGAAATACAGAAAATTTGAATTTAACATATGAATCAAAAGGTGTTGTAAATGTCAAAGTATATATTAATGGAATACTTGTAAATGGAAAATCATATACAATGGATTTAAATAGTGATAATACAGTATTAACAGTTGGTTAGTTAATAGATTTAAAAGCGAAGAAACAAGTAAATTCTTCGCTTTTGCTTTATAAAGAATGAAATATTTTAAAGTACAAGGACAAAGCTCTTAGAAATGTCATGAATATTGTAAAATTTTTATTAAAAATATTGAGGAGGTAAATTTTGCTAAAAAATGGAATAATAATAAGTAATATTTCGAATATGTACATAGTTGAAGATAATAATTCTAATGATATTATTAATTGTAATGCAAGAGGTAAATTTAAAGATCAAGGAATAACTCCTACTGTTGGAGATTTTGTTGAATACGAAGTTATAGATATAGATAAAAAAGTTGGAATTATTAATAATATATTAGAGCGTAAAAATTATATTAAAAGACCTAAGATTGCAAATCTTACTCAAATGATATTTGTTGTGTCTATGAAAATGCCAAAACCGGATTTATTAATGCTTGATAAGCAGTTAGCTTTTGCTGAATTAAACAATATTATACCTGTTATTTGTTTAAATAAAATAGATTTAGAAGATGAGGCTATTATAAATGATATTGCTACAGTTTATTCTAATATAGGTTATAAAGTTTTTAAAACAAATGCAAGTGACAAATTGGGAATAGAAAATATTAAAGCTGTTTTAAAAAACAACATAACTGCGTTTTCTGGAAACTCTGGAGTTGGAAAATCCACATTAATTAATGCAATTTTTAACGATGAAATTACTAAAAAAGGTAATATAAGTATTAAAAATAAAAGAGGAAAAAACACAACAACTAGTACATATTTGTATAAAATTGATGATAATACTTATATTGCTGATACACCTGGTTTTTCTACATTTGATATAAGTGAAATTAAAAGCGAGGACCTATATAAATATTTTATAGAATTTGTGGAGCCAGCCAATAATTGTGAGTTTATTGGATGTACACATATTAAAGAAAATTGCTGTGGGGTAAAAGATGCAGTTGCAGATGGTAAAATATCAAAACAAAGATATGAAAGATTTTGTAAAATTTATTTAGAAATAAAAGATAAGGAGGCACATAGATGGTAGAAGTTTCAACATCAATTTTGACTGTTCCAAAAGATAATATAGTTAAAACAATTTATAATTTAGAAGTAGGTAAAACAGATTATTTCCATATTGATGTTATGGATGGAAAGTTTGTGGATGGTTTTACAAGTGAAATAATGGAGGAATATTGTGGATATATAAAATCAATATCAACAATACCGTTAGATATACATTTAATGGTTAAAGATGTAAAAAAATATGTAGATAAATTTCTTATTTATGAACCAAATATTATTACATTTCATATCGAAGCTATTAAGAGAAGGGAAGATTTGATTGAGTTAATTAATTATATTAAGTCAAATAATTGTAAAGTAGGAATTGCAATTAACCCAGATACAAATATTACTAAAGTGTTAGATGTATTAAATATGGTACATATGTGTTTAGTTATGACCGTTGTTCCTGGAAAAGGTGGACAAAGTTTAATTGTAAATACTATAGATAAGATTAAAGATATTAAAAGTTTTATAGACAAAAATAATTTAGATATAGATATTGAAGCTGATGGAGGAATAAAACTAGACAATGTTGAGAAATTAAAAGAAGCGGGAGCTAACATTTTGGTTTCTGGAACAGGAATTTTAAGCTCAGATAATTATGGACAAATTATTAAAGAAATGAAAGCTTAGATTATGCCATGTAAAATTTAATGTATCTAAGTATATAAAGAGCAAAAATAGGCATTAATAATATTTACATTGTTTTAAACAGAGCAAATATTATTAATGTCTACTTTTTTATAAAAAAATGATTAATTTCTAATATTATTATTTGGGCTATTTTCGTAGTTTTTTGTTAATGTTTCTAGTAGAGAAGGGTAAATTAATTCTGCATTGTTTTTCCAGTTATCTACTATTTTTTTTGCTTCATCTCTTGAACCAGCAAATGTTTTTATTTCAAAAATTGTTTCATTATTTTCCATTATTTTGCATGTTACAATATAATGATCTTCACTTCTAGGAGTAAATTCAGCTATAATTGAATGTTCATTTTCAATTGTTTCAAGTAATGGTTTTAAATTTGTATCAGCTTTTAGTTTTACTATTCCTGGTAATATGTCTAAAGTTAAATCTAAAGTTTCTTTTCCTTGTGTTGTGAGTTTATAAAGAATTTGATCTTCTTTTTGAAAATTCACAACAAATTTTGCAGACTCTAAGTCTAACAAGAATTGTTGAAAATAAAAATAGTTCATATTTAAAGCTGATAATACTAATTTATATAAATTGTCATTTGTTATAGGTTTGTGAACTTGATCAAGTATATATAAGATTAAAACTTTGTTTTCTGCTAATGTGTCATTATCTGATGTTATTTTCAAATTTATTCAACTCCTTATTTACAAAGTATGTTATAATGTGTATTATAGCATATAGACATGTAAAAAAAAAGAATATTTAGTAATTTATATTAATTTTTAATCAAATTAAGGAAAGGAAATTTTATGAGAATTAGATTTAAACCATGGGCTAGACCTGAACTTGAAGCAAGTAATTTTTATATTGATAATCCAGAGGAATATAAAGGAAAATGGAAGGAACTTTTTAATAATAATAATCCTATTTATTTGGAACTTGGGTGTGGAAAGGGAAATTTTATATCTAATTTGGCTGTTAAGCATGAAGAAATCAATTTTATTGCTATTGATTTAGTTGATGCTATGCTTGGATTAGCTAAGAGAAATATTGAATCTTCTTATAAGATGGCTAATAAAGAAATCAATAATGTTTATATAACTAGATATGATATTGAAAGAATTTTTAATATATTTAATAAAGAGGATGAAATTTCACGTATTTATATTAATTTTTGTAATCCATGGCCAAGGGGAAAACATCATAAAAAAAGATTAACACATATAAGACAATTGGAAAAATACAGAGAATTTTTAAAAGATGATGGAGAAATTTATTTTAAAACAGATGATGATTCTTTATTTTCTGATAGTTTGTCATATTTTGATAAATCAGGTTTTGAAATTATTGATAAGACTTTTGATTTGGAAAATGAACTTGATTTTTGGGAAAATATAATGACTGAACATGAAAAGATGTTTATGGAACAAGGAATTAAAATAAAAGCGTTGAAAGCTAAAAAGAGTTCTAATATGCACTAAAATTAATATTTACAGTTAGTCTTTTTATAAGCCGGATATGTGAATATATATATTAAAATTCGTGACTTGCTGGTCGCTCTTACAAAGCAGTGTGAGAGCAGTAGTGCCATCGTTTTAGTTTTGTGATATTAAGATATTTTCTAAAAGCTCCCAAGCTGCACGTGCTTTTTTAACATATAAAATTACTGGAATAAGCCGGATATGTGAATATATATATTAAAATTCGTGACTTGCTGGTCGCCCGTACAAATTAGTATGAAAGCGGTAGTGCCCTCGTTTTAGTTTTGTGATATTAAGATATTTTCTAAAAGCTCCCAAGCTGCGCGTCACTTCATTTTAATATATATATTCACATATCCTACTCTAACAGATTAAATGGGAAGATTGATTTTATAATATTATATTTTTTATCTGTACTATATACATATGTAGCTATAAAAAATAGTATACTTATGAAAAATAAAGTGAAATTTTGATGAATTGTATTGCAAAAGGACATATTTATTGATATTATATACATGAAAAATATGAAGTATATATTTTTTATTTCAAGGAGAAAAATAATGATAGAGTTTAGAAATGTAAGTAAAACATATAGTACAGGTACAGAAGCTGTTCATAATGCAAATTTTAAAATTGAAAAAGGTGAATTTGCATTTTTGGTTGGATCTTCTGGATCTGGTAAATCAACATTAATAAAAATGATTTTAAAGGAAGAGGAACCAACATCAGGAAATATTATAATTAATGGTAAAGATACTACTTTTATAAAATCAAGAAGAATTCCATATTTAAGAAGAAGTATGGGAGTTGTTTTCCAAGATTTTAGATTATTACCAGATAAAACAGTTTATGAAAATGTAGCTTTTGCTATGTATATAGTTAGAGCAACGCCAAAACATATAAGAAGACAAGTTCCAATGGTTCTTTCTTTGGTTGGGTTAAGTGGAAAAGCTAAGATGTATCCAAATGAATTATCAGGTGGTGAACAACAAAGGGTGGCTCTTGCAAGAGCATTGGTAAATAATCCATCAATGTTAATTGCTGATGAGCCTACAGGAAATCTAGATCCTGAAACAGCATGGGAAATTATGAATTTATTGAATAGTATTAATTTAAGAGGTACAACAGTTGTTGTTGCAACACATGCTAAAGATATTGTTGATAAAATGAAAAAACGTGTAATACAAATCGATAAAGGTATTATAGTTAGAGATGATAAAAAAGGTGGGTATGATAGTGAATTATAATATACTAAGTTATTTAATAAGTGAAGGTTTTAAAAATGTTTTTAAAAATAAAAAATCAACTTTTGCAGCATTGATTATTATGTTTGCAACAATGATAACAGTAGGACTTGGTTTAGCTGGAGCACAAAATATCACGTCAATTATTGATCAATTAGAAAAAGATGTACCAGTTACAATTTTTATTAAAGATGGATTGTCTACATCAGAGCTAAATAAAATGGAAGACTATATAAGGTCAATAGGATATGTAAATGATGTTGAATATACTTCGAAACCGGAGGCGCTAAAAAATGCTAAAGAAAAATTAGCAGATAATGCTGATTTATTAGAGCAATATACAGAAAACAATCACCCTTTTAAAGCCTCATATGCTATAACATTAAAAAAATTAGAAAATTCAAAAGATGTTGTGGATATTCTTAATATGTCAGATGATATCAAAGAAAATATTGTTGAAATTAAGACATCTGATACAGTAATCAATGGACTTAATAAAGCAGATAAAGGCATAAAAATTGTTTTTATATGTATGGCAGTGTTATTAATTGGAGTTTCAATTGTAATAATAAGTAATACAATTAAATTAACTGTTCATGCAAGAAGAAGAGAAATTTCAATAATGAAATATGTAGGAGCAACAAATAATTTTATTAGGGCACCGTTTATAGTAGAAGGTATTGTAATTGGAATTATTGCAATTGCAATTTCTATATTATCACTTGGAGGAATATATCGTTTGGTATATAGTAAATTTAATAGTACATTAGTGACAAATTTTAGTATAAAATTACTTCAATTTAGTGACATATTCCAAGTAGTAATTATTGTTTATTTAATTTTAGGAATTGGAATAGGTGTTTTAGGAAGTATTCTTTCTATGAAAAAATATTTGAAAGTCTAATTTTATGAGGTGAACTATGAAGAAAAAATTCTTATTAATAATAATCATATTATCTTTAATCATAACAAATATGTGTACTGTTTTTGCTCAGAAGACATCGCAAGATTATGCAAATGATAAAAAAGAGGTTGAAGCAGATCAAAAAAAGGCTGATGAGCAATTAAAAGAGGTAGAGGGAAAGCTTGATGATGCATTACAACAAGTTTCAGAAGTATCTGAATCAATCAATTCTGTTGAAACAGATATAAATAATCTTACAAATCAAGTCAAAGAATTGGATGATTCTATAATAAAAAAACAAAAAGATTTAGAAGAAAAACAAGGTCTTTTAGATGAAAGATTATCAGCTGCATATATGAATAATGCTAATACATATTTAGAAGCTTTATTTTCAGGCGGAATAGTTAATTTTGTTTCAAATTATGATATGATTAAACAAATTGCTGAATATGATAATAATTTGATAAAAAGTGTTAAAGATACAAAACAATCTTTAGAGCAAGAAAAAGAAAAGGTTGAAAAAGTAAAAAGTGAAAAAGAAGAAAAAAAGAATGAACTAAAAAAATTACAACAAGAAAAGCAGAAAAAGGTTGATTCATTAACTGCTGAACAAAAAGATATTCAGAAGAAATTAGAAGATTATAATGCTGAAATGAAAAAGCTTGAAAAATTAGAAAAGGAGCAAATCGAAAAAGAAAAGAAAGCCAAAAAAGAGGCTGAAGAAAAAGCTAGAATTGAAAATACAAAAAATAATAATACTACAAATAATAATGGAGGAAGTAATTCAGGAGGTTCATCAAATCCAACACAGTCAACAGGTGCTTTTATGTGGCCAGTGCCATCAAGTCATCGTATATCTTCAAACTATGGATATAGAATACATCCAATATACCATACTAAAAAACTTCATGCTGGTATTGATATTGCTGCTGCTGGAGGTGCAGATATTGTTGCAGCAGATTCTGGAACTGTAATATTATCAAGTTTTGGATATAATGGAGGTTACGGAAATTACGTTATAATAAGTCATGGAAATGGTGTTACGACAAGATATGCGCATTGTAGTAATTTATATGTAAAAGTTGGACAAACCGTTACAAAAGGACAAACAATAGCTGCAGTAGGAACAACAGGTTCATCTACTGGAAATCACTGTCATTTTGAAGTAAGAATTAATGGCGAAAGCAAAAATCCATTAAATTATGTTTAATAAAAATAATAAGCAATATTAATTAAGAAGGCAGAAAACTGCCTTCTTTTGAAATAAAAGATGTTATTATATTTGCTTTTTTTATGTTATATGTAGATATTTAAAATATAATTAAAGTTTAGGTTAAGTTGGTATACTTTATATTATAAATGATTATAATATATAAATAATTACATAATTCGGAAGGAGATTTTATTTTGAGTAAAAATATAGAGGAAACAAATGAAAAGAAAGTTAAAAAGTCATATGGAGTTTTAAAAATAATAATTGCCATAATTTTAACTGCTATCATAACATATTTTTGTACAATTAATTTTACACTAAATTCGTATTTAAATGGAGCTGATATTACATATTTAACGACAAAATTAGTATTGATTAAAAATAAGCTAGAGGATACATATATTTATGATATGGATTCAGAGAAAATGATAGAAAGCTCTATAAAAGGTTATGTTAATGGTCTTGGAGATAAGTATACAGAATATTTGACAAAAGAAGATATGAAGGAGCTACTAGAAACTACTTCTGGGAGTTTTGTCGGTATTGGTGTATATATGGTTAATAATACAGCTGACAATACAATAGTAATAGTTGGTGTTATTGATGGCTCTGTTGCACAATCAGCAGGTTTACAAGTGGGAGATATTATTTCTAAAGTAAATGATATTGAATATAAGGGAGAGCAGTTAGATAAAGTTTCAGAAAGTATAAAAGGTGAAGAAGGTAGTGAAGTAAAAATAACTGTTATAAGAAATTCGGAGACCTTAGATTTTAATATTAAAAGATCAAGTGTGAAAATTAAATCTGTTGATTCAAAAATGCTTGATGATAATATTGGATATATACAGATAGCATCGTTTAATGATGGAACCGCTGATGAATTTAAAAGTGCATATAACGAAATTAAGGATAGTGTAAAAAAAGGATTGGTAATTGATTTAAGGAATAATGGTGGCGGTGTTGTTGACGAATCTTTGAAAATAGCAGAAACAATGGTTGAAAAAGGTAAGACATTACTTATTACTGCTGATAAAAATAAAAATGAAAAAGTTGATAAATCAAAGGAAAATCCAATTATAAATGTTCCTGTAATTTTATTAATAAATAATTATACAGCGAGTGCTTCTGAGATTTTAGCTGGTACATTAAAGGAAAATTGTGGATATAAAATTGTGGGTATACAATCATATGGAAAAGGTGTTATTCAAAGCATATATTCTTTTAAAGATGGAACTGGTTTAAAAGTTACAATGGAAGAATATTTTACGCCAAATCACAATGTTATTAATAAGGTTGGAATTTCGCCAGATATTGAGGTTGATTTGGATGATGAATGGAAAAATATTTCAAATGTGCCATATGAAAATGATTTACAGTTACAAAGGGCTGTGGAAGAATTAAATAAATAATGTAAAAAGCCATGTTGTTATTATGATACGTGAGGTGTAGATTAATACAATATGACTTTTTGTATTTTTAATAAGCCGGACATATGAATATATATATTAAAATTCTTGACTTGCTGGTCGCCCATGCGAAGTTGTGTGAGAGCGGTAGTACCCTCGTTTAAGTTTTGTTGTATTAAGAAGTTTTCTAAAAGCTTCCAAGCTGCGCGTCACTTCATTTTAATATATATATTCATATATCCTACTCTACTTTTTTGAATTATGTTCATTGCGTTTTAGGCTTGAAATCATTGAAAAGCGTTGTAATATATGCTATAATATATCTATTGGTTAAAATATTATGTTATGTTTTTAATGGGGGAGTAATGGAAAGTATAGATTTAATTATTAGATCGATATGTCAAGATTTATATGAAAATCTAAGACATAATCACTCAATTTTTTCAGAGCTGAAATCTATGTTTTATATAAAAAAATTAAATAAGATAAATAAAAAATATGATTATAAATATATTGAATTATTACGTGATGAAATAGGTTTATTATATAAAAACTATATGGTATTTTGTAAAAAGAAAGAGTATGATAATAATTTAAGAATAATGAAAAAAATATATAATATGTATAAAAGCTTATGTTTTCATATAGAGCAATTTATGACTGGAAGCGATGATTTGACAAAATATGGAGAATGTAAAGACTTAGAATTATATATCAAAAATTTGGATATGACATATGGTGGTCAAACAGAAAAATATTTGAAAAGACTAACCAAAAAGAAATTGGGATTACAAAGAAAGCAAATAAAAGATATCTATGAAGATAAGTCTAAAATTATATCTGAAAAAAAGATTTTGGTAAAAGATTTGCTTCAAGATAAATTGGATAGATGGAATGGAAAATACAAAACAGAAAAAGATTTAGAAATTGTTTATAATTCGGAGAAAGCAGAATATACTTTAATAAAAATAAAAAATGGTAAATGTATAAATAAGAAAAGGTTTAAAGCAAAAATTAATTTTTCTGATATTGAGCATCTTCAAAAAGTTGCATTAAAAGATTTAAAAAAATTAAATTTTAGCATTGATATATTAGAAGAATTGAATTTAAGAGCAGATTTACTGAAATATGTGGATCCTTTTATAATATTAATTTTATGTAAAGAAAATTATTTAGATTATGCTAAGATTTATTTGAGATTAATTTCAGGTAATAGTAGTGTGACAAAAAGACAATTACCATTTAAAATTGTATATAAAATTGATAAAAATTTCTCAAATGGAAAGATGACACCAGTTAGAAATGAAATAATGGCTAAGATAGCTGAACGAGGATCTTTAAATGTATCATATATGAAAATTTACAAAAATAATAAAAGCAAAATAACAAAAGTTAGCTAAAAAGTATAAATTATTATATTTAGGAGTAAGATATGTTTTTTTCAAAACCAGGTATGTATTCTCCATGTAGAATGTATAGTATAGGTCATATTATCTTATTTACAATAACATTTATATCTATTATTCTATTATTACAAATTTTTAAAAAAAGTAACAAAGATACTGTGAAAAAGATAATTAAGATTGCAACTATTTCATTATGGATATTAGAAATTATAAAAATTATTTTTAATTTAATAATAGGGAATATTAGAAATCCAAATCATTATATTCCGCTATATTATTGCAGTTTGATTTTGTATGCGGGATTATTAAGCTCTTTTGCTAAAGGTAATTTAAAAAAAATTGGAGATGTGTTTATTTCAACAGGGGCTATTGTCGGAGGGACCTTTTTCTTATGTTGTCCAAATACATCATTAACAATGTATCCGATGTTTCATTATATAAGTATTCAAAGCTTTATTTTTCATGGTACAATGGTATATTTGGGAATCTTAGTTAATATAACTGATTACGTTGATTTAAAAATAACAGATATAAAATATTATGCTATATTAGTTTCAATTGTAAGTTTTATATCGTATATAATAAATGGTATATTGGGTACAAATTTTATGTTTATATCTAAGAATTTTCCGAATACACCAGTAGATATCTTATATAAGGCTACAGGAAAGTTTTTTACATCTGTAATGATTTTAATTCAGATATTAGGTCCATTTTATGTTATGTATCTTATTATACATATTATTAAAAGACGTGGATTAAAAAATAAAATTATAGAGCAAATTTAAGTAATAATAAATTTAATCTACATATGATTGTGGTTTTAGAATGTGTTGTTAATAACTGCTATATATGTATATATTTGCACCAACTGCGAATGCGGTTAAAAAAATGAATGATTGTAATTAATAGCAATAATTTATTTATAATAAAAATTTATATTGAATAAAAAATTTTCTTGTGATATTATCCTCTTATACATAAAGAAAAAATTTTCAGTACATAATAATTCTATTAGGAGGTAAAAGTATGGAAGAAAAAGTAAAAGTTGTTCAATTTGGAACAGGAAAAATGGCAAAATATACTATGAGGTATGTTTATGAAAAAGGTGGAGAAGTTGTAGGAGCTGTTGATGTAAATCCAGCTGTAATTGGAAAAGATATAGGTGAAATAATAGGATGTGAAAACAAAAATGTAAAAGTAACATCTTTTGAAGATGCAGAAGCAATGCTAAAAGAGGTAAAGCCAGACATTTGTGTTGTAGAAACTATGAGCTTAATTAAAGATTTGGAAGGTCCTTTTATGTTATGTGCAAAATTAGGAATAAATGCAATAAGCACATGTGAAGAAGCTTTCTTCCCATGGAACTCAAATCCAAATTTGACTAAGAAGATAGATGAATTAGCAAAACAAACAGGTTGTACAATAACAGGTTCAGGATATCAAGATATTTATTGGGGGCAATTAATAACAAGTATAGCTGGTTCAACTCAAAAAATAACAAAAATAAAAGGAAGCACAAGTTATAATGTTGAAGATTATGGTATTGCACTAGCAAATGCTCATGGAGCAGGACTTACTTTAGATGAGTTTGATAAGCAAGTTGCTATTGTAGATAAAATAAGTGATGAAGAAAGAAATAAAATAATACAAAGCGGTGATTATTTACCATCATATATGTGGAATACAAATGGTTGGTTATGTGAAAAATTAGGATTAACAATAAAATCACAAACACAAGTAACAGTTCCAACAACAAATAAAGAAGATATATATTCAAGCACATTAGGAATGACAGTAAAAGCTGGAGATGCAACAGGAATGAGTGCAGTAGTAACAACAGAAACTGAAGAAGGTATCACAATAGAATCTGAATGTATAGGAAAAGTATATTCAAAAGAAGATTATGATAAAAATGAATGGACTGTATACGGAGAGCCAAATACAACAATAACAGTAGCAAGACCATCAACAGTTGAACTAACATGTGCAACAATAGTAAATAGAATTCCAGATGTAATAAATGCAGAGCCAGGATATGTTACAACAGATAAACTTGGTGATCTACAATTTAAATTAAAAATTTAGATTAGTATATGGGTAAAAAATAGACATAATATAAATTATGTAATTAATAAAACAATTTTTAAGCGATGTTTTTGTAAATAAATAATTTTAGGCGGGGGATATATTCCTTTGCCTTTTATTATTAATACAAGCAAAAATCAAATAACATATAAATAAAAGGGGAGATAAAAATAATGGATAGGTATAAATCAACAAAAAAAGCAAGTATCTTAGGTATAATTGGTAATGTTTTTTTGCTTATAATAAAAGGGATAATAGGATTTATGACAAATAGTCAGGCAATGATTGCTGATAGTGTTAATAGTGCTGGAGATATTTTTTCGTCATGTATGACATTTATAGGAAATAAAATAGCAAGCAAACCTAGTGATGAATCACATAATTTAGGTCACGGAAAAGCTGAATATATTTTTTCATTACTAATAAGCTTGTCAATGATTTTTGTGGCAATAAAATTACTGATTGATTCGGTTCAGTCATTAAGAAATTCTGAGGGATATACTTTTTCATGGTTTTTAATTGTTGTATGTATTGTGACAATTGCAACAAAATTCGGCTTATACATATATACACATTCATTATCTAAAAAACATAATAATTTGCTAATTGAAGCAAATGCCAATGACCACAGAAATGATTGTGTTGTTACAACTTTTAACCTAATAGCTGCATTATTAAGTTTAAAACATATATTATGGTTTGATGGAGTTGTTGGTATAGGTATTTCATTATGGATTTGCTATACCGGGATTAAAATATTTATAGAAAGCTATAATGTTTTAATGGATAAATCTATAGATGAAGAAGATAAAAATAAGGTTTTAGCAATAATAGATAGACATCCGGAAGTAAAAAAAATTCAACATTTTAATTCAACTCCTGTTGGATATAAATATCAAATTTCATTTACAATATATGTAGATGGAAATTTAACAACATACCAAAGTCATGAGATTGCAAATAACTTGGAAAAAGAGATTGATAGGGAAATAGATGAGATATATTTGACAGTGATACATGTAAATCCTATTTAAGAATTTGTGATTTATATTATTATATAATGAATATGAATTGTAACAATAATTGTGATTAAGGGGATATTACTGAAATTCTTTGAAAACTTGCAATTTACATAAAATTATGCTATAATATAAAATATGAGTGGGGATTCGCCCACGAAACACACTTTCAGTGTGACCACATTGACAACCGAATATACAGGAGGTATTATTTATGAAACCAAGGTTGTATGACGTAGTTAAACAGGCCATAGACGATGTAAATATCGTAAAAATGGCCGATTCCATTGAAAATCAGTTTGAAAGCAAACTGAAGGAAAAGTTGACTCAAGCAGATGTAAGTACCGCAACATGTATTGGAGTTAAAATCAAAATTGTTAACTTCATGGACAGCTCTTTTGAAATGGAAGATGTAAAACTTTACAAAGAGTATTCACAGATTCCCGAAAGAGCTAAATTATCGTCAACTGAAATTTATACTCCTTTAGAAAGACTTATTAAAAGTTTTAATGAACGTCACTATATGTGTTACGTAACAGATTATGGAGAACGTCAAAGAATTTTTATAGGGTTCACTATGTGTGATGAGAATACAATTGAAGGAATGAATTTTGACAGAAGGACGTATATGTTATTAAAATGGGCAGGTTTTTATACTTGTCAGGACATTGTGAGTAGAATTACTACTTATGATGATTTTTCGACAATTAGAAACATGGGGAAAAAACGTGCTAAGGAAGTAATAGAAAAGGTCCGAGATATGGGTTTTACATCATTTTGTGAAGATTTTGAAAATTAACCTCCTGTCATATACAGAAAAAAGGTTGCAAAAAAGTCCCTCTCATTTGGGGACTTTTTTGTTTTTCCTATATGCTTTTGATAAAAATCTAACCACTATCTTGAAAAAATCAAAAAAATATGGTATAAAATTAAACTATGGAGGAAATGAATATGGTGATAAAACGGCAAACGGATTTAATATTACGAAATAAAAAATAATATTAAAATTTAAGGAGGATGCTATTATGGCAAATGAATCAGAATTAATGCAAGTAAGATTTGAAAAAGAAGAAAAAATAAAAGAATACGGAATAAAAAATCGTCCAGAAAGATATGAAAGAACAACAGACATAGAAGGAGCAAGAGCACTAGAAGATGGAACAAAAGATATCTCAATTGCTGGAAGAATATTATCAAAAAGAAAAATGGGAAAAATTTCATTTATTCATATAGGAGATATAACAGGAAAAATCCAATTAGTAATAAAAAGAGATGATCTAGGAGAAGACGAATACAAAAGAATGCACGAAATAACAGATATAGGTGATTTCATAGGAGTAAAAGGTGAAATTTTTACAACACAAGCAGGAGAAAAAAGTATTCAAGTATATGAATATACATTTCTAGGAAAAGCATATAGACCACTACCAGAAAAATTCCATGGACTAGCAGACCAAGAAATAATATATAGAGAAAGACATCTAGATTTAATAACAAACGAAGAAACAAAAAAGAGATTTTTATTAAGATCAAAATTCATAAAATTAATGAGAGAATATTTAGATAACCATGGATTTATAGAAGTTGATACACCAGCACTTCAAAACACAGCATCAGGAGCAACTGCAAGACCATTTATAGCTCATCATAACGCATATGATATGGATGTATTTTTAAGAATATCACCAGAGCTAACATTAAAAAAATTAATAATAGGTGGATTCAATAATGTTTACGAAGTAGCAAGAGACTTCAGAAATGAAGGAATTGACAAAAACCATCTTCAAGATTTCACAATGGTAGAAGGATACAGTGCATATTGGAATTATGAAGACAATATGAAATTCTTAAAAGAAATGGTTATATATATATTCAACAAATTATTCGATGGAAACCTAATAGTAAGAATAGGTGATAAAGATATAGATTTTGGAGGAGAATGGGAAATAGTTTCATTCAGAGACTTAGTACTAAGAGACTGTGGAATAGATATCGACAAATTCGAAACAGCAGAAGCTCTATTAGCAGAAATAAGAGCAAAAGGAATAGACCTAGATGAAGAAAACATCGAAAACCTAGGAAGAGGAAATCTAATAGATGCTCTATACAAAAAAGTAAGTAGACCAAAACTTATAAAACCAACATACTTAACAAAACACCCAATAGACCTATCACCACTAGCAAGAGCAAACGATTATAACAAAAATTTAACAGACAGATTCCAACTAGTTGTAAATGGACAAGAAATCATAAACGGATACTCAGAGCTAGTAGATGCAAGAGAGCAAGAAGCAAGACTAATAGAGCAAAGCAGACTAAAAGCAAATGGAGACGAAGAAGCAATGTCAATAGACAACGAATACATTAAAGCAATGGAATATGGAATGCCACCAATTTCAGGATGGGGACTAGGAGTAGACAGATTCCTACAATTCCTAACAAATAGTGACAATATCAGAGATGTAGTTTTATACCCATTAATGAGACCACGTGATATGGAATAAAAAATTTTATAAGAAAAATTTTATATACAAATATTGAGTTTTTTTCGATATTTGTATATAATTTTTTTATAAATAAAGAGGATATAAATATATTTTCTTTTCCTATCTCCAAAATGGGGGGATTTATATGAAAAAATTTTTAAAAAATTACAAATCAACAATTATACTTTTAGCTGCAATAATTGTTGGGGCAATTGTAGGAATTGTATTTAAAGAAAAAGCAGCAGTACTTAGTCCAATGGGAGATTTATTCTTAAATCTAATGTTTATAATAATTGTACCATTAGTATTTTTGAATATATCAACAGCAATAGCTAAAATGACACAACCAAAAAGATTTGGAAAGATGATGATTGGAATTATAAGTGTTTTCATAATAACATCAATAGTTGCATTAATAATTGGTTTTATTGCAACACTACCAATCAAATTGGTATCAACAGAAGATGGTGATCAAATAAAAAGCTCTTTAGAAGAAATGTCAAATGGAAATGTTGATCAAAATGATAATAATGAGAATATTTTACAAAGCACAGTTAATTTATTGACTGTAAATGACTTTTCAGGCTTATTATCAAGAAATAATATTATAGCAATAATAGTTTTCGCAGTTATATTTGGTATTGCTGCACAAATGAGTGGAAAAAAAGCAAAACCTGTTGTAGATTTTTTAGATAGTGCAAATGAAATTGTTATGAATATTGTTAAAATAATTATGTATTATGCACCAATTGGTTTAGGTTGTTATTTTGCATCATTAGTAGGGACTTTTGGAAAGGAAATCGCAATTGGATATGTAAAAACGTTTGTAATATATATAATTGTAGCTTTATTGTTTTATTTTGTGGTTTATACATTATATGCGTTTTTGTCTGCCGGTAAAAAAGGTGTCATAGCTTTTTGGAAAAACATAATACCTTCAACCATAACATCTTTAGCTACATGTTCAAGTGCAGCTTCAATACCAGTAAATATTCAGGCATCTAAAAACATAGGTGTTTCAGATGATATTGCTGAAACGTTAGTTCCATTGGGAACTAGTTTTCATAAAGATGGATCAATAATAGGATCAGTATTTAAAATTATGTTTTTGGTATGTTTATTTGGTACAAATGTTTCGGGATTTGGAAGTATTCTTCAAATATTAGGAGTGGCTTTTATTGCTACTTTACTAGTAACAGCTGTTCCTATTGGTGGAGGAACTATATCAGAAATGATGATAATTACAATGATGGGATATCCTATTTCTGCATTACCTATTTTAACTATTATTGCTACTATAATTGATCCACCTGCGACAATGCTTAATGTAGTTGGAGATTCAAGTTGCTCTATGCTGGTAGCAAGATTTATAGATGGTAAAGGTTGGATTGATAAAAAAAGCAAAAATGAAAAATAATAAAAATTATTATATTTGTGATTATAATTTTTAAATATATTAAATTTGAAGTGGGTTGAATCTTATAAGAAAGATTTAACTCATTTTTTTCATATTATTTGAGAATTTTGTTGATTTTTTTATTGAATAAAGTTAAAATAATTATAGAATGTGGAGGATAGTGTGGAAAAGAAAATAAAATGGAAAAATATAGTCATTTTTTTAAGTATAATAATAATGTGTGTAATATTAGCAATTGTTATAAAATTGGGAATAGATGCTATAATTGTAAATAAAGAAATGAAAACAGCACAACATGGAATAACAGTTAATAGAGATGTTCATTTATATTCGTGTGCAAAGGAAACAAAAAAATATAAAAATCTAGAAATTGGTACAGATACATACATATTAAATGAGGTTATAGATAAAAGTGGAAATAAATGGTATAAAGTAAAAGCTGAAAAAAAGGTAGGATATATTTTGGCAAATGATATTGGAAAATATCAAGATTCCTATAATAAAAGAGATTTAATGGTGGATGTATCAAAATTTAATTTACAAAATAATTTTAGTAGTATTGGAGAATTTAAAGTTTTTTTGATAAAGAATGATATTAAATTTGTATATATAAGAGCTGGTGGAAGAGGCTATGGAAAAGCAGGAAACTTTTATACAGATCCTAAAGCTGATGAATATGCAAAAGCATGTGATTTCTTAAATATACCATTTGGTTACTATTTTTTAGATGAAGCTCTTAATTCAGAAGAAATTGATGAAGAAGTAAGTTTTATTAAAAATTATTTGAATGAACATTATTATAAAAATAATATTTTACCAATAGCATTAGACGTAGAGAAACATCTCGAGAAGGGAAGAGCTGATGATATCTGGGATAAAAGATATGAGTTAATAAATGAATTAACAGAAAAATTGGAAAAAGAAAATAAAAAGGTGATTTTATATAGTAATGCGGATTTAGCAAATGAATATTTAACTAATGTCAATGCAAAAATGTGGCTTGCATATTATCCAAAAATAAATAAAATACCAGATTATTGGTATTCAAAAACTAATGAAAAATGTGCAAGCAATAAAGAAATAATTGCAAAATTAATAGGTTGGCAATTTACTCAATCAGGAGTTGAAAATAATATTAATGAAAAAGTTGACCTAAGTTTAGTATATAGTAATTATTTATTAAATAATAGTATGGAAGATATTGAAAATGATATAAAAGAAAATAAAGAAATGGTTTTTGGACCAATTTTAAATTTTAAAGAAAAAATAATTAAAGGAGTAGAAAATATATTAAATAAATAAACATATGAAAAAGGTGATTTTATGAGAAAAAGTGAATATTTAGAGAAGCTTAAAGATGAAAATAAAAATCATATTAATAATATTCGTATTTTAATAAAAACGCTAGATTATAAAATTGAAAGATTAAAACAATCTAAAAAAATTACAGATGATATTTGCAATAAATTTGAGATTAACTGTTATAATTATAATTTAGTGTATGAAATGAATGAATCACGAGTAAAATTTATAAATGATTTGGATGAGTTAATAAAAAAAATAAATGATATTACTTCAAGAAATTCAAGAAATATTGATTACGATATTCAAAAAATTTCTAGTATAAATGATTTATTATATACATATGAAGTTCAACTAAACAACATAAATAAAAATGATTTATCAGATATTGAAAAATTACAATTAAATGCAATTAAAAAAGAAATTTATGAGAAATTCATGAGAATAAAATGCGAAATTGACAGAGATATATTAAAACAGAAGTATGACAAACTACAAAATAGGAATGTAATTTTAAAAGCTTTAGATAATTTTTTTGTAATAAGTGATAGGGTTAACATGCAAAGAGAGAACTTATTTAAAGCAATAAAAGGAATAGATGATTATAAAAACAGTCTTGTAGAAAAATCTGAGCCTGCAAGAGAATATAAAATAATTTATATATTGGCAGATATAGAGCTTTATTTAAGCCAAAATAGAAGTGATAAAAATCATCAAGAGCAGATACAGAAAATTATTGATATTAAAGATAAAATAAATAGTGTTTTTTCAATAGATAAAAAAGAATTAAAAAAGGCTATAAGTGAAAGCAATAAATCAAGATTACCTATGGTATTAAGTAAAAATATTGGAAAAATGAAAAGAAAACAAAAAAAGATTATTGAGTTCTTGTATAAAAATGGTTATACAAAATCATTTGAGGAAAAGCAATATAAATCTAAAATGGATATATTAATTAAAAAGTTAAAATTATTATCTGATAATGTAGAGCGAGAAATAAATAGATAAAGAAGATAAATATGAAATAATGTTTATCTTTTTTTGTGCACGAACAAAGATATATGCTCTAAGGTGTTTTGAACAAAGCAGATGTTATTAAGGTTCGTTTTTTTGTTATAAATGGGTAAATCTAGTATCATAAGATTGCATAAATGTATTAAACTAATGTATTTATAATGTTTTAGCAGTATAAAAATCCCTATATACAAAAAAATATTTTTGTGATAATATAGTTTTGTGTTATAGGAATTTAATACATAAATATAAATTTTTGTTAATAGGTAAGTTAAGCCTATTAATAATTGAAATAGAAAGGATTTTTTTATGAAAATTTTAACAATAGGTGATATAGTAGGAGAAAATGGAGTTAAAAAGGTTAAAGAAGAGCTACCAAAAATAAGAGCTGAATATGATATTGATTTTGTTATAGTAAATGCCGAAAATTCAGCAGGTGGTATGGGGATTACTAAAAAAATATTTGATGATTTGTTAAATCTTAATGTTGATGTTATTACAATGGGAAATCATACATGGGGAAAAAAGGAGATATTTTCATTTATAGATAACCCCAAATTATTAAGACCAGCTAATTACTCAAAAGGAGTAGTGGGTAAGGGAATAGGAATATATAAATGTATGGACAAGAAAATTTGTGTTATTGATTTAATAGGTAGAACTGACATGAATGTGTTATCAGACAATCCATTTACAAAAGTTGAATCATTAATAAAAAAAGTAAAAGATGAGTGTGATATGATTTTTGTAGAGTTTCATGCTGAAGCAACTGCTGAAAAAATAGCTATGGCAAACTTTTTAGATGGAAGAGTTACAGCTGTTTATGGAACACATACACATGTTCAAACAGCAGATGATACGATTCTTGAAAATGGTACAGCATATATAACAGATATTGGAATGACAGGTCCAATTAATTCTGTTATTGGAATGGATAGGGAAGCTTCTATAAAAAGATTTGTAACATCATTGCCAGAAAGATATAAATTAGCTGATGGAAAATGTATGTTAAATGCTTGTATTTTCAATATAAATGATGAAGATTGTCGAGTAATGTCAATTGAAAGGATAAACAGAAAATAAATAGTAGATTCTGGCATACGAAAGGCAAGTATATTTTTAAAAATATATAGACTTTTATTTGGGAATGTATTATAAATATATATGTAGTGAGAACACAAAAATAAAAATAATAGGAGGCAAAAAATGGAAGTTTTAAAAATCTCATCAAAATCTAACCCAAATTCAGTAGCAGGAGCAATTGCTGGATTAGTAAAGGAAAATAGTTATGCAGAAATGCAAGCAATAGGAGCTGGAGCATTAAATCAAGCTGTTAAAGCAGTAGCAATAGCAAGAGGTTTTGTTGCACCATCAGGAGTAGACTTAGTATGTGTACCTGCTTTCGCAGAAGTTCAAGTAGAGGGAGAAGAAAGAACAGGTATAAAATTGATTGTTGAATCTAGAAAATAATTTTTATATAGGGGGCGTAGCACAGACTATGCTCTTTTTTATATAAGCCGGATATGTGAATATATATATTAAAAATACGTTCCTTGTTGGTCGTCCATACAGTGTAGTGTGAGAATGGTATAGCCCCCGTTTTGATTTTGATAAATGTGAGATTTAACTAAAAGCTCCCAAACTGCACGTTACGTATTTAGGTTCAAAGTTTTTATATAAGCCGGACATGTGAATATATATATTAAAAATACGTTCCTTGCTGGTCGCCCATACAAAGTAGTGTGAGAGCGGTAGAGCCATCGTTTTAGTTTTGTGATATTAAGATATTTTCTAAAAGCTCCCAAACTGCGCGTCACTTTTTTAATATATATATTCACATATCCTACTCTACTAAATTAAGTTGAAATTTATTAGTAAATAGGATTAAAATATAAATAAATTTTTTGTAAAAGGGTTGACAAAAGAAAAAAATAATATATAATAGTACAAACAGATGTTTACAAGGAGGATAAATATGAATACAGAAAATTCAGAAAAAAAGAAAGCACTGGAAGCTGCATTAAGTCAAATAGAAAAACAATTTGGAAAAGGTTCTGTAATGAAATTGGGAGAAGCAACAGCAATGGATGTAGAAGCTATTCCAACAGGATCATTAAGTTTAGATATAGCATTAGGTATAGGAGGAATACCTAGAGGTAGAATTGTAGAGGTATATGGACCAGAATCTTCTGGAAAAACAACATTAACATTACATATGATTGCAGAAGCACAAAAACTTGGAGGAGAAGCAGCTTTTATAGATGCAGAGCATGCATTAGATCCAGTTTATGCGAAACATCTTGGAGTTGATATAGATAATTTGATTGTTTCACAACCTGATACAGGAGAGCAAGCATTAGAAATAGCTGAAGCTTTGGTAAGAAGTGGAGCTTTAGATATAATTGTTGTTGATTCAGTAGCGGCATTAGTACCAAAAGCCGAAATTGATGGAGATATGGGAGATTCTCATATTGGTTTACAAGCGCGTTTAATGTCACAAGCATTACGTAAATTAGCAGGAGCAATTAATAAAACTAAAACGGTAATAGTATTTATAAATCAATTAAGAGAAAAAGTTGGTATAATGTTTGGTAGTCCAGAAACAACAACAGGAGGAAGGGCTTTAAAATATTATGCCTCAGTAAGATTAGATATAAGAAAAATTGAAAATATAAAACAAGATGGAGAATTTATTGGAAATAGAGCAAAAGTAAAAGTTGTGAAAAATAAAATGGCTCCACCATTTAGAGAAGCTGAGTTTGATATTGTTTATGGAAAAGGTATATCAAAATCAGGAAGTATATTAGACTTAGCTGTTAATTTAGATATAGTAGAAAAAAGTGGATCTTGGTTTAGCTATAATGGAGATAGAATTGGTCAAGGAAGAGAAAACATAAAGAGATATTTGGAAGAAAATCCAAGTGTAATGGAAGAAATTGAAGCTAAAGTAAGAGAAAATTATAAGAAAGCATTTGAACAAAGCTTAACAGAAGGTGATAACGAAAAAGAAAAATCTGAAACAGAGGAATAGTTGTGGTGATATAATTGTTTGATTACGAAAAAATTAAAGAATATGATAAATATAAAACAAAAGTTTTGAAATATGTTATATATAAAAAAAGAACTGAAAATGAAATAAGAAGAAAATTCGATAATGAAATAGAACCAGATATGTTAGATGACATTATAGAAGAGCTAAAAGAAAATAAATATATAAGTGATGACCAATATGTAGAAAGGGCTATAAATGAATATATAGCATTGAAAAATATGTCTTTAAAGCAGATTAAGTATAAATTACAAGCAAAAGGAATAAGCAACTATTTAATAGAAGATTATTTTTCTAAAAATAGTGAAAGTCTAAAAGAATATGAGATAAAATCTGCAAATAATATAATTACAAAAAAATATGATGATTCACCAGAAGAAATAATACAAAATTTGTTGAAAAAAGGTTTCGAATATGATAATGTTAAAGAAGCGTTAGAGAGGAGAAACTGATGAAAAATATATTAAGCTATGAATCACAAGTATATTCAATTAAAACAAATGATTTTGAAGGTCCATTAGATTTATTATGTCATTTAATAGACAAAAACAAAATGGATATTTGTGATATAAATATTAGTGATATAACAGACCAATATATTGAATATTTAAATAAAATGGAAGAGCTAAATCTAGAAATAGCAAGTGAATTTTTAATAATGGCATCAACACTTTTGTATTTAAAATCAAAAACATTATTACCTGTAGTAGAAAGTTCTGATAGTGATGAAAAAGAGCTAACAGAAGAAGAGCTTTTACAAAGAATAATTGAGTATAAAAAATATAAAGAAACTTCGGAACAACTAAGAATTATGTATCAAGAAAACTCAAAGAGGATTTTTAAAGAAGAAGAAAAAATTAAATTTCCTAAGAAAAAACTTGAAATAGATCTTAATTATTCATTAGTAGTGAACGCATATGCAAAGATTATTGAAAAAAATAAAAAAAGATTAAATAAAAACGCAAAAAATATTAAGAAAATAGCTATTACAGACACATATACTGTTTCGAGCAAGGTAAAAGAAATGTATAAAGAGCTTATAAGAAATAAAAAATTTATCTTTAATAATCTGTATTCACAAAAGCAATGTAATAAAGAAGAGGTCGTAACGGCTTTTACAGGTCTATTAGAGATGTCACGACGTAGTAAAGTACAAACATCTCAAAAAGCATTATTTGGGGACATTTTGGTTGAAAAAAACAGAAAAATAAACTAATGTAAAGTTATTTATATTATTTTTAATAAAAATTTTGAATTGAAATAAAAAAAACGGAAAATATAACTAGTAATATATAAGGAGAATATTTATATGTTATTAGTTATTTTTATTTTATTATTCTTTATAATGTTAATTTGCAGTATAGAGATTAAGCTAATTATATGTGTAAAAGATGAAAAATCAAGTATACACTTAAAAATATATATATTAAAAAGTATTTTAATTGGTAAAATAAATCTTAATAATAGTAATAAAAAAATTAATGAGAAGTTAAAGTTGAAGATGCAAAATGTAGATAAAAAAGAATTAATTAAAAGGGGATATAATTTATTAAAAAAAATAAAATTTGATTTGGAGAAATTCAAATTAAAAATAGATATATCTACATCTGATGCTGTATTGACATCATATATGGTAGCTATTGTTTCCAGCTTTATAGGAATTTTATTAAAGGTTACAAATATGCAAATTAATTACAAGAATTTTAGATATATTATTAAACCAATATATCAAAATGAAAAAATATTAAATATTAGATTTGCATGCATAATAAGTACAAATTTAGTACATATTATTACTATAATTTGTAAAAGTTTAATAGAATGGAGATGTGAGGATAATGGAAGAAAATCACCCAATAGAAAAGCTTATGGTAACAGCAATGGATAGTATAAAAGAAATGGTAGATGTTAATACAATAATCGGTAATCCAATTAAAGCTTTAGATAATACAGTAATAATACCAATTTCAAAAGTAGGTTTTGGTTTTGCAGCAGGTGGTAGTGAATTTAATGGAGAAACAGTTAATTCTTATAATAAAAGAGAAAAAGAAGAAAATATTAAATATAGATTGCCTTTTGGAGGTGGTAGTGGTGCAGGAGTGAATATAACACCTGTAGCTTTTCTTATAGTGCAAAATGATAATGTCAAATTATTGGAGGCAAGTCATGCATCAGTGCTAGATAAGTTGGTAGAATATATTCCAGATGCAGTTGAAAAAATAGATAAAATAATTAAAAAGAAGATGGATAATAAAGATGAATCAGATGATGAGTTTGAAGATGATATAGAATATGATTTTGATGATGAAGACGATATAGAAGATAATTATGACGATGATTTTGAAAATGACATTGAAGATGAGTCAAATTATGATAATGAAGATGATGATTTTGATTTTGAGGAAGATGAGGAAGATAATGGAAATAAAGATTTTATTAATAAAGAAGATGTGAAGATAAAAGGGAAAAATAAAATAAAGGAAATTCACAAAAAAGAAATAAATCAAATAGTTGGTAACAACAAAGGAAAAGTAAAAAAATTAGAGGAAAAAATTGAAGAAATTAAAGATGATAATGACCAATAGAAATCATTATATATTAGACCTTTTTAATTAAAGTAAACAGGATATGCAGATATATATTAAAAATTCGTGCCATACTGATTGCCTATACAATGTAGTGTGAGAATGGTAGATTGGTAATTTGAATTTTGATAAATAATAGATTCAACTAAAAGCTCCCAAGCTGCACGTTACCTATTTTTAATATATATCTGCATATCCTACGCTTTTGTTATATATACAGATATTGTATTTATTAATAATTGTAAAACTGTGAAGTGTAACAGTAATATAGAAAAATATTATAATATAATCGTACAAATGTTTACTTTTTTTGAAAAATGTGTAATAATACATCATAATAAATTGAGGTGATAAACAAATGATAGATTTAGAGAATAATGTTAAATATATAAAAGGTGTTGGTCCGAATAGAGTTGAATCTTTAAATAAATTAGGAATATATACTCTTAAAGATTTAATTACATATTATCCTAGAGATTATGAGGATAGAAGCAAACCAAAGAAAATAATAGATTGCATTGATGGAGAAGATTCTTTAATTGAAGGAATTGTTGTTTCTAAAATGGTGGAATTAAAAATAAGAAAAAATATGGTTATGTACAAATTAGCGGTAAGAGATGATACAGGATTGTGTAATATAACATGGTTTAATCAACCATATTTAAAAACACAATTTACATATGGAGAGAAGTATAGTTTTTTTGGAAAAGTTCATATAAAAGGGTCAAAAGTTGAGATGAATTCTCCGGTATTTGATTCGAAAGATACAAACAAACATACAGGAAAGATTGTGCCAATATATCCAACCACTTTTAATTTACCACAAACAACTTTAAGAAAGATAATAGAAAATGGATTAGAGCAAATAAATGATGGATTAGAGGAATATATGCCTAATTATATATTAAACAAATATGATTTATTAGGTATTAATGAGGCAATAAAAAAAATACATGAACCAGATAAATTTGACGATTTTAAATTAGCAAGAAAAAGATTAGTTTTTGAAGAGCTTTTAATAATGCAATTAGCGTTATTAAATTTAAAAAGTAATTGGAAAAAAGAGCAAAAAGGAATCAAGTATAGTAAAGAAATAAAGATGTCTGATGTAATAAATGATTTACCATTTAAACTAACAAAAGCACAATTAAAAGTATTAGAAGAAATTGACAATGATATGGAAAGTGAAAAATCAATGAATAGACTATTACAAGGAGATGTTGGATCAGGAAAAACAATAGTTTCAATTATAGCATCTTATAAAGCTGTCAAATCAGGTTATCAAGTTGCTATTATGGCTCCAACTTCTATACTTGCGACACAACATCTAGAAAGCTTTTCAAATATATTATCAAAATTTGGAATAAAATGTGAATTATTAATAAGTAGTGTTACTAAAAAGAAAAAAGAGGAAATATTAGATAAATTACAAAATGGTGAAATAGATGTTTTAATTGGAACACATGCAATTTTAGAAGAGAATGTTATATTTAAAAATTTAGGGTTAGTTGTTACTGATGAGCAACATAGATTTGGTGTAAGACAGAGAAGCAAAATTGTAGCAAAAGGTAGTAATCCGGATGTTTTAGTTATGACAGCCACACCAATTCCACGTACGTTAGCTCTTATATTATATGGAGATTTAGATATATCAATAATTGATGAATTACCACCAAACAGAAAACAAATTGAAACATACGCAGTAACAAAAAATATGGAAAATAGAGTAAATAATTTTGTAAGGAAGCAAATTAATGAAGGAAGACAAGCCTATATTGTATGTCCTTTAGTAGAAGAGAATGAAGAAATTAATGCAAAATCAGTATTAGAAATATATGAAAAATATAAAAATGAAATATTTAGCGATTTAGTTGTTGAATATATGCATGGAAAGATGAAATCTAAAGAAAAAGACGATATAATGGATCGATTTAAAAATGGGGAAATTGATATTCTTATTTCAACAACAGTTATTGAAGTTGGAGTAAATGTTCCAAATTCAAGTTTAATGATTGTTGAAAATGCAGAGCGTTTTGGATTGGCACAATTACACCAGTTAAGAGGAAGAGTTGGAAGAGGTGAATATCAATCATATTGTATCTTAAAATATAATAGTAATTCTGAAGTTGCAAAGAAAAGAATGGAAATAATGCAAAAGACAACAGATGGATTTATAATTGCAGAAAAAGATTTAGAGCTTAGAGGATCTGGGGAGTTTTTTGGAACAAAACAGCATGGGTTACCGGAATTTAAAATTGCTAATTTATTTGAGGATATTGATATTTTGAAACAGGTGCAGAGCCTTACATATCAAATAGAGCAAAATGATCCAAAATTGGAATCTGATGTAAATAAAGGATTAAAATTTTTAGTTGATGAAAAGTTTAATGGAAGGATTGAAATGTAAAAAACGCTAAAACACTTGACTTTTGGAGAAAAAAACAATATAGTATATATGAAAAAATTATTAACAAAAAAGGAGACAATATTATGCAAGCACAAATGTTAACTTCAAAAAATGGTGGAGAGCTAATAAGCTTTAAAATAAATGGCGTAGAAAAAATACATCAAGGTGAAGAATGCGTTGATGAAAATGGAAAAGTATATTGGAAACGACATTTCCCAGTATTGTTTCCAATAGTAGGAAAATTAAAAAGAAATCAAACTATAATTAATGGTAAACCTTTTGAGATTTTTCAACATGGATTTGCTAGAGATATGGAATATATGCCAGTAACTAAACTTGATAATTTTCATTCTTATGTTTTAAGAAGTAATAAAGCAACTTATGCAAGATATCCATTTGATTTTGAATTATATAATACGTATAGAATGGAAGACAATATTTTAACAACAATTTATAAGGTTATAAATACTGGAAAAACAAATATGCCGTTTTGTATAGGAGGACATCCAGCATTTAAAATTGATCCAGAAGAAATGAGAAAAGGTAATTATTACTTAGAGTTTGAAGAAGATGAAGAAAAAATACACTTTTTATATTTAGTAGATGGTTTGATGGGAACTGAATACGCAAAAAATAGAATGGAAGATAAAAGACATATTTTGTTGGGACCTGATTCTTTTAAAGATGATGCTATAATAATGAAAGGTATAACATCAAAGAGAATTAGTTTAATGCATAGATATAAAGATTATCCAATATTAACAATGGAATTTTCAGATTTTCCATATTTAGCAATATGGTCAAAACCAAATGCTCCATTTATTTGTATAGAGCCATGGCATGGAGTTTCAGATACAATAAAAAGCACAGGAATATTTGCTGAAAAAACAAGCTCTATATTATTAAAACCAAATCAGTCATATGAATGTAGATTTACTGTAAAATTTTATGAAGACTAATGAAGAAAAGGATGTAAAAAATGAAAATAGCTTTTGTAATATTAGGACTAATATTTGTAGCAATTGGTATTATAAGCATATATGATGCGCGTAAATTAACAAAAAAACTATTTAGTTTTCAAGATATAAATGAGGGAACTAAGGCACTAAAAATAATAGGATTTTTAATATCAATTTTAGGATTAGGTGTAATATATTTTTATTTACCAGATGCTATTGAAATATTAAAAAATATAGGTTAAATAAAATAGTAAATGCCCGTTTAACCTATTAAAAAATATATGATTAAAATAATCAGTAATTTTCCCTTAAAGTTAGAGAAAAAAATAGGCAAAAGAAAAAACGGAATTTTTGATCGCAATCAAAATTCCG
>CAKPRA010000014.1 GCA_934180065.1 uncultured Clostridia bacterium
GCAATAAACTCGGCCATGGCTACTACACAATCATAGAGCGTTCAATAAGAACAGGAATAAAAAAGTAAGGAATACCAAGGGTTATAACAATTGTAATTATCTATAAAATAGTATAATTTTAATAAAAACTAAACAATTTTTGATTATACAAAGATAAAGTGTTACTTAATAGCACTTTATTTTTTATACTAATTTTTTAGTGAAAGGGGTGATGCAAAATGTGAATAAAGAAAAACAACCTTCGTATTATGCAGTAATTCCAGCTACTGTTAGATATGATGAGAGATTAAAATATGCAGAAAGATTATTATATGGAGAAATAACATCATTAATTGGTGAAGGAGGATACTGTTTTGCACAAAATAGTTATTTTTCGGATTTATATAAAGTAATACCAGGAACAATTTCTAGGTGGATCTCTCATTTAAAGGAACTTGGATATATAAAAGTAGAATTAATTAGAAATGAAAAAAATGAAATAATAGAAAGAAGAATATATATAACAGATATGAGCTATAGGCAAATTGTGTCAAATACCTATAAGCAAAAAAAACAATACCCCTATGGGCAGAAAGAACAATACCCTATAAGCTCAAAAGCTAAAGATAATAATATAAATATTAAGATAGATAGATTCTTTATATATATTATAAATAATAAAGGTGAATTTCCAAGAGAATTCAAAAATATGGAGCAGTTTGAAGAATTTTATAGGATAATAGAAAGGTTTGAACTCAATTATACAGAAGAAATATTAAGAAGTTTCAAGGAAGAAAATATTGAAAAGTTAAAATTTGTGATTTATGCAATAAAAGAAATCTTTATAAGAAATAGAAAGAATCTCTTAATAAAAGCAACAAGAGAAAATTTTTTTGAAGTGTATGATAATTGCAAAGGATTTGAACAATCTTATGAAAATACAATAAATGAGATTAAAAATTTTTTTGATTATTATTATGCAAGTATCATTAAAAAATTAGAAGCTATTAAATAGCTTTATTTTTTTACGAAAATGGAGGTATATATGATAGAACCATATAATTTAGAAACAAATTCAAATATTAATTTAATGTTAGGAAATATGATGGAGAAAGCTTTTTTTTTACAGTCATATTTATAACAATTTGCATTTTTGCTAATTTAATAATTTGGCGAGTTGGAAGCCATATAAAATCTGAAAAGGCAATAAAATTTGGTGTGAAGAACTTTATAATATGTATTTTTATATTAGTTTTTATATTAGCAATACCATTAATTATAGCTTTTTTCAAGTAATGGAGGTTATATTTAATGAAAACAAATTTAAAGAAAATCAAAGATAAACTAAAATTGACATCATTAGTAACAACAGCATCAGTAATGTTTTTTAATTTAAAAACTTATGCTGCTTCAACAATAGGAACACAAGAAGTAGAAACAGCAACGCAAAATATTAAAAATGCAGTTGTAAAATTGGCTATGCCTATACGGTTCTGTATTAATGTTCGTTAGTATTGTTATTATTGCAATAAAATTAATAGTCAATGCAAATAATCCTAATAAAAGAGCAGAGGGAATAGGAGGCTTGGCTTGGGTTGCCGCTGGATTTATGCTTTTAAGTTTGGCGTTAATCGTATCAGGAATAATTTTGAGTGTATCTACAAATGGATCAGGCTCAATGATTGGAGGGTAAAGATGCAAGTTTATAATGTACCTTATAACTTCAATCATGAAGAAAAAGTTTTTGGTGGCTATGTATCTTTAAGACAAGCAATATATTTAGTTTTAGGAGGATTGACAGTTGCTATTTTGTTTATACCAATTATTAATATATTCATAAAATCATTAATATTTTTGGCATTTGCAACTATGTTTATATTGTTTGCTTTTCTAAAGATAGATGAAACCTATGCAGATAAATACTTTATTTATATTTTAAATTTCTTCTTCAGAAAGAAAAAATATATTTTAGAGAAAGGTAAATGAAAATGATAATTACAATTATTTTTGTATTGGCAAGTATCGGAATAGCAGTATTATTGCCAATATATTTGAAAAAAAAGAATAGTTTATATAATTACAATGCAAAAGAAAAAACAAATTTAAAGAAACAAAAGAGAGATATAAAAAATATATGGGGAATTGATGAAATTAAAGATAGCATTATAACTGTAAATAATAGACATTCAATTATTATTGAGCTTGGAAGTATAGAATACAAATTGTTAAATGAAGATGAACAGAATAATATTGATAATAACTTAGTTAGAATTGCTAAAACATTTACTAATCAAACCCAATTTTTTAGTACAATTGAAAAAATTGATACAACAGAAAAAATTGAAAGAATTAGAGAAAATATAGAAAAACAAAAAAATGAGAATATCAAGGAATATGGTGAAAGCATAATTGAATACCTAGAAAATATTATGCAAGAAGATAATTTATATGTTAGGAAAAATTATCTTATAGTAACATCAAATGAACCACTAGATAAAGCAGATAGAGAATTAAAGGAATGCTATGATGATTTAAAATATAGTTTTGCAAATATTAAAGTTACAACTAATTTACTACAAGATATAGATATAATTGAATTAATATATAAAGAGTTAAATAAAAATTCAAATGAACAACTAAGAAATATCATCAGGAAAGGAGGATTAGAATTTTATGTTAAAAGGATCAACTCATAAAAGAGGAGAGAAGAAAGTATCACTAGAAAAAGCAAGGAAAAGGCAAAAAAAGAAAAAGGAAGAGGATATTTTTGAAAAAGTACCAAAGTTAATAGAACTAATAATTCCAGATTGTGTAGATGAAAAAAGGGATTATATTGTATTGGGAGAAAATAGATATTCTAGAAGTTTTGTAATTTCAGCATATCCCAATAAGACCTATCTAGGTTGGTTAGATAGAATATTTAATTTGTTAGGTGATGTAACATTAAGCATTATAAATAGACCAACAAGCGAAGATAGTGTTATTAGACAATTAAATAAGAAAGTTACAATATTAGAAGCAGAAAGACAAACTTATGAAAATAAAGGAAATATTGAATTAATACATCCATTAGAAAAGATGATTTATGATTATGATAAGATGAGAAATCAAGTACAAACAGCAAATGATAAGTTGTTTTTTATAACAATTTTATTGAGAATAAATTGCAACAGTCTTGAAGAATTGAATTCAAAAAGCAATTTGCTAAAAAGTGAATTTGCTAAAATTTCAGCAAAAGCAAGGACTTTAAATTTTAGACAGTTACAAGGTTTAAAAGCTAATTTGCCATTTGATGAATTGAACATCCTGGATTATGAAAGAAATGTAACAACAAGTGGAATTGCAACAATGTTTCCTATTGCAAATTCAAATACAGTTTCAAGTCCAAATGGAGTTCCAATTGGAAGAAACTATTTTACTGGACTTCCAGTATATTTAGATACATTTGATAAAAGTTTGACAAATCCTCATATTGTTATCTTAGGCGTAACTGGAGCAGGAAAATCTGTAACAATGGATACTTTGTCATCAAGATCTCTAATTACAAAAAATACACAATCAGCAATACTTGACATAGAAGGAGAATATAAAAAAAGAACAGAGAGTTTAGGTGGACGAGTTATCTCCATAAAACAAGGAGTACCAGCAGGAATAAATATTTTTGACATTGACATTGAAGAGGAGGAAAATGGAATGGAAAAAATAAATATTCTTAACAAAGTTGCAGAAATAAGGGCAATTTTATCTGGTATTATGAAAAACTATATGGCTAGAACACTAAATGCAAAAGAATTAGTTGATATTGAAGAAAGTGTTATTGAAACATATCAAGAAAAAGGAATAACAACTTACAAAGAAAGTATTTTTGAAAAAGAAGGAGGAAAAGTCGGAGATAAATTAACATTGGGAAGAATAAAAAAGAAGATGCCTACACTATCTGATTTTCAAAGAATACTAGCAACAAAGAAAAATTCGCAAGAATTGGCTGAGATATTAACAGGTTTTTTAAAAGGAAAAAGTCTAGGTATGTTTGATTGTCAAAGTAACATTAATATTAATGATATTTGTATAGATTTTGATTTATCTAATATAACAGATGAAATAACGAAATTTTATGCTTCTATGGTTATTACAACTTGGATTACAGAAAAATATATGAAAAGGTCAAAGATATATGAAGAAAAATCTGTATATGTTGATGAAGCATGGGTTATTTTAAAGCACGAAGAAACGGCTAATTTTATAGAACAGCTAGCTCGTAGAGCAAGAAAAAGAGGAGTAAGATTAGTTTTAGCAAGTCAAATGGCTTCCGAAGAATTTACAGCAACAAGCCAAGGAAGGGCAACTCTAAATTCATGTGCTACAGCAATTATAATGAAACAATCGGCAGCAAGTGTTGATAGTGTAATAGATTTCTTTAAATTATCTAAAGGTACAAAAGAGTTTTTGTTACAAGCAAAAAAAGGTGAAGCACTTCTTTATATGGAGGGCAAAGTTTCAGCTATTGTAATAGAAGTATTAGACAAAGAAAAAGAAATACTGAAGGTATAAGGAGGTAGAGAGTTTGAAGAAATTTAATAAAAAAATTATTGTGAGTATTTTAATGATACTTCTTTTTTTTAGCCTTTTTATTCCTAAAGCAAATGCAAATTTTTTTACTGATAATAGTAAAAAGGATAATACTGATATAGAAAAAACAATAGATTCAGATGATGGAGGAATTTTTGAAAAGATTATAGCAAAAATGATTGGTGGATTAGCACAATCGGTATTTGATTTAACAACAGATGAAAAACTAGGTGTTGGATTTAAGAATTATGATGAGTTAATATTTGCACAAAATTCTACTGATATATCACCATTCACAGAAACACAATGGAATTCTATGATGAAATGGTATGCAATAATGTCAGGAATATCTGGAAGTTTAATAATAATTGTTATTGTAGTAATTTCATATAAAATGATTTCTAGTAGTTATAGTATTGAAAGAAGATCAGAAGCAAAAGATAGTTTGATGAGGTTGTTTTTTGGAGCTATATCAATAGCTGTTGCACCATTATTTGTAAAATTTTTATTATTTTTAAATAATAATTTAGTACAAATGCTTGTGGGTTATACAAATGGAAGCTTAGATGATTTACTTGGAAATAGTATTATTAGTAATATTAAAACAGGAAATGCAATAGCAACATCAATTATAATAGCACTATTTGCATATCTTTTCTTTAAACTAAATGTAAAATTTATAATTAGACAATTTACAATTTTAGTGTTCACATTATTTACACCTATTATATCAATAATGTGGATGATAAATAAAAGAACAATAGGAGCAGCTATTTGGTTTGGACAAATTTTTATAAATATATTTATGCAATTTGTGTACGCTTTTTTATTTTTAATATATATGCAATTTTTGCCTCAATCAGGTGGATGGGCAACTTCAATTTTATGGGCTATGATGATACTACCACTTGCAGACGCATTGCAGAATACACTACAAAATCTTGTTTCAAGAGTTGCAGGAATAAATAATGAGGAATTGGCAAATAGAGGTATTGGTTTAGCTGGAGCTATGGCTTATAGTATAAGAACAATAACATATCAATTCAAAGGAAACGAGGTACAAAATACTAATACAGGTATTAGCTTCTTAGGAAGAATGTTTGCAAAAGATAATCAAATGCCAAGTAGTACAATTACACCAATGCAAACAAATCCAATGCAAACAACTAAAATGCAGACTACATCAATGAATACAACATCAATGAATACTCCAAAAGAAGAAAATAAATCAAATAATGAAAAAGAAAAAATGAATAACAGTTCAGAATTAGGAAGAAAGATATTTAATACAGGAAAAGAATTTATGAATATGGGAATGTACATGGCAGAAGGAAGAAACTTTAAGCCGAATAGAGAATTTAACAGATATAACATTAATAATACTAGAAAAGAAGATTTTAAAAAGAAAGATGCAGAGGAAAATAATATAGCAAATATCCAGGAGCAGAATAATAAATGATAGAAAATATTGAGAAGAAATTGGAAAAACAAATAAAGAAAAAGATAAAAAAAGGATTATTATTGTTATTAAGTAAATTAGCAATTCCTATAATTATGATATTAATTATCCTATTATTAATATCATATATAACTGACATTTTTTATATAGGCATAAAAAATGAAGAAAAAAGTAATATGAAAAGTGAAATTAAATATTATACAGATGATGAATATACTGATGAAGATAGTACAACATTTTTTCAAGGAGTTAGTGATTTTATAAATGGAATATTTGCAACTAAGGAAATTGAAGGCAATGCAGAATTTCCTGTTGTAGGAAAAAGTTTCAATAATATAACAAGTGGATATGGGAAAAGAACAGCTCCAACAAGTGGAGCATCTACATTTCATAGCGGAATAGATATTGGAGCACCTGAAGGAACAAAATTAATTGCAATAGCAGATGGTGAAGTTACTAAAACAGCATGGGGAGGAGCAGGAGGATATACAATTACAATATCATCTGGAGAATATACTTTTTCATATTGCCATAGTGATCCTAATTTTATAGTAACACCAGGAGAAAAAGTAACAAAAGGACAAGTAATAGGAAAAGTTGGACCAAAGAATGTTTATAATGTTCCTAATAATCCATATAAAGATTCAAATGGAAAACCTACAAATGGAGCAACAACAGGATGCCATTGCCATTTTACAGTACGAAAAAATGGACAAACAATAAATCCACTAATAATATTAAAAGGAGGAGGCGAACAAGCATAATGGTTGTTATTTATACAGGAAGTAATGAAATTGATAAAATTTTAGAATCAGAAATAAAAGGTTCAATGGTTGTAAGTTATGCGGATTTTATTATAGAAGATGATAAATTTAAAAATCAAACTGTAATTTTATCTAATACAGCAATAGAAACAGATTTTAGAGAATATTTGTATTTATTAAGAAGCAAAAACATAAGAGTTATATTGTTATTGAAAAACGAAAAGGAAATTGAAACGAAGATTGCATTAGAAAATGGAATATATGATTTAGTCTTTGGAAATTTTTATCCAAGTCAAATTAAAGAGATATTGGACAAGCCGAAAACATTTTCAGATATTGCAAAAATTTATAAAAAATTGTTTGATATAAAAATAAAAAAGAAAAGAAGAAAGGATTTTCAATATGAAAGTAAATGAAATAAAAACGATTACAATTATTAGTATAACAAGCATTATTTTATTGGCGACAGCATTATCAATTGGAATTACTAAAATTAATGATAATAAAGAAAAAGAAAAGGATAATACAATAGTTGTAAATGATATAGAACAGGAGCTGACAGTAGATTCAGATGATGATATAGATTTACAAAATGAAGATGAAGTAATAGGAACATTAGAAATTCCAAAGCTTGAACTTTCAGCACCAATAAAAGAAGGAATAGATCAAGAAATATTAGCAGAATACATAGGACATTTTAATAATAGTAGTGTGTGGGATGGAAATATATGTTTAGCAGCACACAATAGAGGTAGTTCTGTCAAACATTACTTTGATAGAATTAATGAGTTAGTAAACGGTGATAGCATTATATATAAAACAAAATTAGGGGAAAGAAGTTATCAAGTTATTGAAACTAAAGAAATTGAAAACACAGACTGGTCAATAACTGATAGCAAAACAGATGATAAAAATACAATAACATTAGTTACTTGTATCACAAATCACCCAGAAAAAAGATTTTGTGTTATAGCAGAAGAAAAAATAAACTAAAATTTTTTCTCAGATTGAAAAATTGTATATATAAATTCTATACTTAAAACAAGAAAAATTTAAGGAGGGATTTATATGTATAGAAAAATTATAGGCGGTATAATTTCTGTAGTTATTATAACAATAATGGGAATAGGAAAATTAGATTTTATTAAACAGGACAATAGTGTAGAGGAAATGGAAGTGTCTAAAGTTGAACAAGCTGAAGAAATAAATGAAGATGAAAATGAGAACATAACGCAGGATAACCCAGAGAATGAGGTCGAAGAAATAATAAAAGATGAAGTAACTATTCCAGAAAAGAATGAGAATAGTATAAAAGCAGAAAATACTATAGCAACAAAATCAAATGGTACACAAACAAGTAAAAAACAAGAAACTAAAGAAAAACAAGAAGTACAAAAGAATACAAATGAAAAAACGAACAATCAAAAAGTACAAGAAGAAAATAAACAAGAAGATGTAAAACAAGATAATGTACAAAAAACGGAGAAAACTGAACAAAAGAAAGAAGAAACAAAAAAAGAAGAATATATCTATAATGATACAGCAACTAAACAAATAATGGCAGATATTAATGAAATAGCAAAGAAAAATCCAGATCTATGGGGAAAAAATGGAGAAAAATTATACAAGATAGAGATTTGTGCTAATCTTGTTGGAAAAAATTATATGTGTCCATATAGAAAAGCACAAGTTGAAGGTCAAGTATTAAATGTATATCCTGTGAAATTTTTAGTATATGCAGTAGATTATAAAAGAACTGGATTTGCAACTGAAACAAGATATTATATAGATATAACTAATTATTAAAATAAAAGAAGCATCACTATAAGTGGTGTTTTTTATTATGGAAGGAGAATTCAAAATGAAATCAAAAAAAGGACAAAAAATAATAAGTGCAATTTTATTAGTGTTTATGATTATTAGTCAGTTTGGAGGAGTGTATGCTGCTCAAATAGGAGAAACTAAAGATTTAGTATCTTTACGGAGAATGTGAAAAACACCTAAAATATAAGAATTCACAAGGTGTTAATGTTTTAATTAAAACACATTATGTTGTATATAATGAAAATGGAAAACAATATCCAGCATATTGTTTAAATGTTAATCTTCCAGGTGTTAGTGATGATGATAGTTATGGTGTAGAGGTTGGAGATATGAGTCAAATAGCAAATAATCAAGCTGTTTGGAGAGTGTTATTAAATGGATTTCCTTATAAGACACCAGAACAAATGGGACTACCAGATGAGCGTGCAGCATTTGTAGTTACAAAACAAGCTGTTTATTCTGTACTAGATGGTAGAGATACAAGCAGATATAGTGGAACAGATGACATTGGAAATATTATGGCTAATAAAGTTAGAGAATTAGTTGATATAGGAAGAAATGGTACACAAACATATCAAGATCCTGTTGTAACAACAAATGCAATTTCAAATGCTGGAGTGGATTCTAAGGATAGTACATATATATCACAAACTTTTGTAGTAGATTCACAAGTAAATATGAAAGACATAAGAGTTATTTTGAATGGAATGTCAGCACCAGAAGGAACAAAAATTGTTAATGAAAATAATGTTGAACAATCTACATTTAATAAAGGTGAACATTTTAAAGTGTTAGTACCTAGAAAAAATATTGTAGGAGATATTAATGTACAATTTAGTATAACTGGACAAGCAGAAACATATCCTATTTTATTTGGAAAAGCACCAAATGAAAATGTGCAAAATTATGTACTTACAACTGATCCATTCATACTAACTAATTCTAAAGCAAGTATGTATTATAAACCAACTGGAGATTTTGAACTTGAAAAGATAACTAATAAAGATAGTGAGCTAACAGGTGCAACAACAGGAACAGGACTTAAAGGAGCAGTATTTACTATCAAATCAAAAGATGGAACATTTTCAAGAGAAATGACAACAGATGAATATGGAAAATTCAAATTATCAGGTCTTGAATTGAAAGAATATATTGTATCAGAAAAATTAGCACCAGATTATTATCTAAAGGGAAAAGATACAGAATTTGAATTTAAACTTGAATATGATGGAGATTCTAAAAAACTAACAGTAGAAAATACTCCAGTTGATATAAAAGTAAATGTAGACAAAGGAGCAGATAAAGAAGAGGCACAAGGAAATGAAATTGTAAATTATGATATTGATAATATTAAGAACCTATCAAATGTTAAATTGAATAATTTTACTTTAACAGATGATTTACCAAAAGAAGTAAGAATACAAAGCTTAGAAACAGGAACATATAATGAAGATTTAAAATATTCAATAACATATAATACTAACAAAAATGAAAATATTGAATTACAAAAGGATTTAAGCACAAAAACGAATAACAAAATTGATTTTACAAAAGTAGAACTAGAAAAAGATGAATATGTAACAAGTTATTCATTAAATTTTGGAACTGTAAAAATTGGATTTAGCAATGTTGAAAAAATGAAAGTGCAAACAAAAGTAATAGAAGGACTAGCAGACAAATCAAAATTTATTAATAATGTAAAAGTATCAGGAACATATTTAGATAAGAAAACTGAAGATAAAGATGATGTACCTGTAAAAGTATATGAAAATATATTAAAGATAAGAAAAGTAACAAAAGAATATAACCAATATACTAAATTAGAAGCAGGTTCAAAAATTGATGCAACATTTGAACTATTAGATGAGAATAAAAAGTATATAGCAACAATAAAAACAACAAACGGAGAGGCTGAATATAAATATTTAGAAACAGGAAAAACATTTTATTTAAAAGAAATTTCAACAGATCCATATTATGTAGTAAATAAAGATTTGATTGAATTCAAATTTGAAGAAAATGGACAAATAATAGAAAAAGAAATAAAAAATGATAATGTGAATCTTGTTGTAGATGTAGAAAAAGAAGGTCCAACAGAAGCACAAAAAGGTGAAACTATTACTTACGACTTTAATAAAATAGGAAATTACTCTAATACTGAAGTTAATAATTTTACATGGGGTGATAAGTTACCAAGACAAGTAACAGCACAAAAGCTAGAAACAGGAACATACAACGAAGAAATTAATTACAAGGTACAATATATTACAAATAAAAATACTAATTGGGTAGACTTAGGAGAATATAAAACAACTGAAAATAATGTAATTGATTTCACAACATTAGAATTAAGTGAAGATGAATATGTAAAAGAATATAGATTATGTTTTGGAAAAGTAAAAGAAGGATTTTCACAAGTTGAAGCACCAAAACTTTATGCAACAGTAAATGAAAATGTTCAAAACAACAAAATATTCGTAAATAATACTTATGTAACAGCTACATACCAACAAACAGAATTAGAAGCAAAAGATGATGCTCACACAGTTGTATATACAAAAACACCAGCAAAAGACAAAGAGTTACCAAAAACAGGAATAGATGATTAAGGAGGATTTATATATGTTAAATATTAGTGAAGTAAGAATAAAGAAAATAAATAAAGGAAATTTTTTAGGATATGCAAGTATTTTAATAGATAATTCAATGATAGTAGATGGAATCGAATTGCATGATGGAGAAAAAGGAAGATATATTTATATGCCACTAAACCCTAAAATGAGAAAGACAAGAAAAAATAGTGCTTATCCAATTGAAAATGAAACAAGAGAACAAATATTGGAAGCTGTGTCAAATAAATATGATGAAGATACAGAAGAATAGAAAATCAAAAAGAAGGTACAGAGAAAAATCTTTGTATCTTCTTCTAATTTAAGGAGGAAAAGGTGAAAGAGATTATTTTACCAGAGCTACAAGAAATCAAAGAAAAGACTGATTTTATGATTAATTATAAAGAGGTTATAGAAAACAAAGATATAGAAAAGTATTTAAAAAGTTTAGAAAAAATTAGATATGAAATGTTTAATAAAATAAAAATAAGCAATAAGGAAAATCCAAATAATCAGATAAATTTTATTAACAATTTATATAAAGCCACAGTAGTAAATGATGTTTTAAAAATATATATTCCAGAGGCATTGCCAAAGTTTAAGAATATTAATAATTATGCTTATAAGAATATTTTATTAAGTACAGCAGAATGTATAAAAGATTATGAAGGATTATTTAAAGATAAATTGACATTTGTTGTAATTATAGTACATGAAAAACAAAGTAATATGGATATAGATAATAAATATGTGAAACCAATAATAGATGCTTTAGTGTTACAAAAGATAATACAAGATGATAATATACAAAATATGTTTTACTTAGCACAAGGAAAAAATGATACAACTAAGCCTTATACAGAGGTATTTGTAATGGATGGAAAGTATATAACAGGATGGCTAGAAAACATAGAGAAAATGTTTTAAAAATATGAAATTTTGTTAAATATTTTGTAAAAATTTTTTTTATAATAATGAATAAGAAAATAGTTGGAATTTAAGCGAAAACTTTTCTATTTTTTCAATAGTTTAAGACACCGTTGAAAAAACTGTGTCTTTAACAAGAAAAAGGAGGAGAGATGTGAAAGAAAAAAACAGCATAAGTAAAGAAGATTTAGAAATATTAGAATTTCTATCTAAATACAAAATGTTGAAAGTTGAAGATGCAAAACTTATTTATAAAAGCAAAAGATATTATAGACAAAGAGTAAATAGATTAATAGATAATGAGTATGTAAAGAGGTATAAAAGCTATATCATAATTAGTAAAAAAGGAAGAAAGATATTAAATAAGGTTGGAACTGACTATATAAAAAATATTAAGAATGAATCCTATATGGAGAGATTGAAAAACATAGCAAGTATAGCAACTGTAAGTATAGATTCTAATATCAAGTTTATTCCTAGCTGGGACATAAAAGAAAAAGACATATATACAGAAACAGCTCGAAGATATGTCGGCAAGATGATAATAGAAAATGATGAATATTTAGTTTATTATATATCAAGTAAAAAGAAACATGTATATATTAAGCAATTGTTATTTGATATAAAAAAAGCATTAAATTATAATGAAATTATTATTTTTGTGGAAAACTTTGATGTTGTAAACAAAAATTATTCTAATTTGTCTTTTGGAAAAGATAATACATACATAATTAAAAATACTGAAGAAAACAAGAAGATAATTAAGGAAATATATAATATGAATGCTCATGAAATATTAGAAAATATATATCAAAAGGAGATTATGATTAGTGATTGGAAGTATGCTGATTATTTAATAGAAGATGGAACTTATATAGTTTATATGATATTTCTAAATACTGAAAAGATTAATAGACTAAATTGGTATTATAAAGAAAATACGAATTCCAACAGAAAAGTAGAGATTGTAACATTAGAAGAAAACAAGCAAAAAGTAGATGAATTAAGTTGCAATAATGTAAAAGTAAAAACTTTAAATGTAGATTTGTTGGGAGGAGAGAGTGAATATTAAAAAACTGAAACAAATTTTACAAAAGAAAAAAGTAAAATATGCAATTAGCATATATTTAATTATTAGGATAGTAATACCAATAATAAATTTTTATTTGAGAGCATTGGAGAAATGTTTTTCCAGAGATTATCATGCGATAGAAATACATAATATATTTGATTGTATAAAAGCTTTATGGTGTACTAAATCAATATGGACTATTTGCTTCATAATGGTGCTTATTTTGACTTTTTGCATCTTAAACATATTATTTACTAGAAAGCAAATGAAAATTGAAAAAGAAGGAATCTCATTCAAAAATAAAGATGGAACTTATGGAACATCTAATTTTATTACACCACAGGAAATAGATATTTTGAAAATTGGAGATGAGGAAAAGATACCAGGAATAGTTATTGGAAAAACAATAGATACTGATGAAATAATTGTACTTCCAGATAGTGCAAAATCAATAAATAGAAATATAATGATATGGGGTGCATCTGGCTCACGGAAAATCTACAAGCTACATAATACCAAATGCTTTGAAGATTGCAGACCAAGAAATTATGATAAAAAAAATAGAAGAAATGGGATTGCAAGGAAAAAATATAGTTTGCACAGATCCAAAACGGTGAACTTTTTAGTTTGACAAGTAAAGCTTTTGAAAAACAGGGATATGATGTAAAAGTATTTAATACTGTTAATCCTAAGCATTCAGATGGAATAGACTTATTTAAGTTTATAGAAAAAGAGATAGATGCACAAGTTTTTGCTCAAGTAGTAATTAGTACAACTCAAAATGCTGGAAAAAAAGGTGAAGAGTTTTGGCAAAATACACAAGAAAATCTGTTGAAAGCACTATTATTACATATAAGATTTGAAGTTGAAGATGAAACAAAGAAAAACATGAGATACTTAAATTCAATATTAGCCTCAGGTGATATAAAAAAGATAGATGATGTATTTAAAAATTCAACAGGGGTTACACGAATTGCATATAACATATATGCACAGGCTTCAGACACAATAAAACAAAGTACAATTATAGGTTTGGCAACGAAATTACAAGTATTTCAATTAGATGAAATTGCAGCAATAACAGAAAAAAATGATATAGATTTTTTAGACTTAAATAACAAGAAGATGATTATATATTGTATTACAAGTGATATGGATACAACAATGAGCTTTTTGAATAGCTTATTTTTTTCATTTTTATTTATAAAAACAATTAGACAAGCAGATAGAAATGAAGAAAAGAGATTGAATAGGCAATTATCAATCTTTTTAGACGAATTTGCTAATATAGGACAAATTCCAGACTTCCAACAGAAATTATCAACAATAAGATCTAGAGGAATATCGGCAGTAATAGTCTGTCAGCATATTGCAGGACTTAAAGCATTATATCCTAATGATATTTGGCAAGGTTTAATTGGAAATTGTGATATAAAAATAATAATGGGAACAAATGACCTTTTAACAGCAGAATATATTAGTGAAACCTTGGGTGTTGCAACAGTTGAAACAAGTTCTATAAGAAAAGAAGCAGAGTTTGATGGAAAACTTGATTATGGTGCAGAATCCCTATCAGTTGTAAAAAGAAATGTTTTAAATAAAGATGAAGTAATGAGGCAAGACAATAATATTCAAATTGTTAGCATTAGAGGATATAAAGCCTTCAAATGTAAAAAATTGAAGTATTGGGATTATAGACTAGGAAAAGAATTAGAAACTATATCAATTGAAGATTATGAATCTAAAACACAACATGAATTACATCCTATAAAAGAAAATAAAAAAGAAGAAAAACTACCAACATTTGAAGAATTTTTGAAAGGAAGGAGGAATATAGGTTGATTGATGAGCTAGAAAAGAAAATTGCCTGGCAAAATATTAATACTTCAGAGGAAAAGAACAAAATACTTTCAGGAAAAGCAATAGCAATAGAAAGTGAAAAAATAAAATTAACACATGAAGATGGGAAAATTTATGAAGAAAATATAAATTGTATAGTAGTAAATTTTAAAAACATTAAAGTATTAATACCAGGAAGAGAATTAGGACTAGAAAGAGATGATAAAAAGAATATAAGAAATTTAATTGGTTCAGAAATAAAGTTTATTATATTAGAATCAGATAAATTAACAAATACAGCAGTAGCATCAAGAATAAAGGCAATGGAAAGAATAAAAAATATACAGCAAAAAAAGTATCAAACAGGAGATGTTGTTTTTGCAAAAGTAATTTCAGTTTGGCACAAATACATAGTAGTAGAATGTTTAGGAATAGACATAAGACTAAAAATATCAGATTTGGAATATGGATATGTTGCAAACTTAGAAAATTTATATCAAGTTGGCGACAAAATAAAGGTGAAGATAAAAGAAATTGATACTGAAAAAGGAATTCTAAAAATATCACATAGAGATACGAAGGAAGATCCGTACAAAAATATTAGAAAGAATTTTGTGGAAAAAGGAGAATACTTAGCAACTGTATCAGGATTTAGTGATAATGGAGTATTTGCAACATTGTGCCAAGGTGTAGATACATTGGCAACACTTCCTGTGTGGCTGGAAACACCCCCATTGCCTGGTGATACAATTATTGTAAAAGTTAAAAAAATAATACCAGAAAAAAGAAAAATATATAGTTCTTTGCTCAAGATTGTAAGGAGGGAAAATATAAATGACTAAAAATCAGAATATTGCCCTTCAATTTTTAAGCAAAATTAAAAGTTGTAGTGATGAGCAATTGATATTTTTTACTGGATGTTCAAATCAAGATATAAAGTATTTAATAACATCTAATTTTATTGTGAAAGATGCGAAAACAAATTTATTACATCATAAAATGAAAAAAGTGGATGTGAGAACATCAGTTGCATTAGATGTTATAAAATTAATAAAAAATGAAATAAAAGACTATGGATATAGCAGAAATTTTCCTGTAATTTTTACAGCTATAACATTAGAAAATAAAAGCTGTGATATTGCAGTTGTACGAGCTATTGAACAAGAAACAGTATTTAGAAGATTAAAAGAATATTCAAAATCGGATAAAATTATTATTGTACTTGAAAATGAAAATTATAATAAAAGTCTTATAAATACAGATAAAGAGGTACTTATTTGTAAATATCCAATAGAAATAATTGATAAAATTAACTAAAATTTTTTCTCAAATTGAAAATTTATAAGTTGAAATTTTATAATATATAAAAAATGAAAGGATGATGAAGTATGGGAAATATTATTTTAGCAATCATATTTTCAGTTTCAGTAACTATTTTTTGTTATGAAACTTATTATGAGAAAAAAGAAAAGAAAATTGGAAGATTATTAGCTCCTAAAGTTGAAGAATTGATAGAGAAATCTAGTTTAGAAATTTCAAGGAGAGAAAAAAGATTAAATAGAGAATTGACGGATGCAGAAAAAAATAAGATTGTTGACGAATGTTATAGCAGAATATAAAAAAATAAAGGACAGAAACCTTAAATGATTTTTGTCCTTTTTTTATTAATTATTTATTGAATCTTTTAAGGCTTTTCCAGGTTTGAAAGCTGGAGCAACACAAGCTGGTATAACAAGTTCTTCACCTGTTTGTGGATTTTTTCCTTTTCTTGCAGCTCTTTTTCTTGTTTCAAATGTTCCAAATCCTACAAGTTGTATTTTTTCACCTTTTTTTAATTCATCAGTAACTACTTCTATAAAAGCATTTAAAGATGCTTCTGTATCCTTTTTTGATGCTTCAGTTTTTTCAGAAATAGCTTTTACTAATTCACTTTTGTTCATAATAAAATTTCCTCCTTTTAAATGTTTTCTTTCTTTTGTATTAATGATAATTTAGCAAATAAAGATTCTTTTGTCAATAAATATAGAAAAATAAAATTAATTGATAAATAAGTTTTTTTGTGATATAAATAATAAAAAAACAAATCAATAGATGAGAAAATGAAATTAAAAGATGGCAACCAGTAAAGGAGAAAAACTAATGGATAAAAAAGAAATAATAAAATATTGTTTAACATTAGAAAATACATATAAAGATTGTCCTTTTCCAGATGATTTTGAATCTGTAACAATGAAACATTGTAAAAATAAAAAGTGGTTTGCATTATTAATGAATGTAAATAATAAGTTATACCTTAATGTTAAGACAGATCCAAACTATTCTGATATATTAAGAAATAGTTACGATTATATAATACCAGCATATCACATGAATAAGGAACATTGGAATACAATTATTATAGATGAAAAAGTGGACGAGAATTTAGTAAAAGAATTAATAGAACAAAGTTATAAATTAACAAAGTGAAGTTAAATACAAATGTAAGTTATAAATATAATTAATTTTTGTTGACAATATGTCATTTATGACATATAATATGTAAAAACAACATAAAAGGAGATGTTATATTTATGATTGGAAATAAAATAAAAAATCGTAGAAAAGAAATAGGATTAACACAAGAACAATTGGTAAAAGAGGCATATAAACAATTTGGAAATGACACAAATGGAGAAAAGAACAAAATCTTTGATCAAGCTCAATTATCCAAATGGGAAAATGGAGAACAAATGCCAAATACAAAAAATTTATGGTTATTAAGTATGCTACTAGATATATCTTTTTTTGAATTAAACTTTGAGGAGGACAATAAAATCATAGAAAATTTTTATCATGGCGGATATGATTTAGCACAAAAAATAAAAAAAGATTTAAGCACAACAATATACAAATTGTTAGAATTGACTAAAAATGGAAAAATCAAAGAAATCAACCAAACTATTTTAGAATTATATATATATAATAAAATAGAAATGCCAGAAGATATTGCAATAATGATTCCTATTTATTCGGCAAATAAAGAAGTAGGAGAAGAAAAATATATTTCATATATACAAGCTTTTATAAGTGGGTTAAATAATGGAAGTTTAAAGAAATAAGAGATAAGAATTACAATTTTGTAAGATTAAAAAATCTTATAGTTAATCTAAATATATTAGAATATGCAATTAAAAATTGCAAATTAAATAAAATTGGAGGTTAACGAATGGAAGAAATGATAGAAAATTTTAATTTAAAAAAGAAAATAACTGATTTAGTAGAAAATTATTTTTGTCCACCATCTAACTGGAGAGTATTGGAATTGGGAATATTTAAGTATAATCGTGTATTAAATTCATTTTGTATTTATGCTGGTCAAGGAGTTCCAGAACCAATATACAATAAAATAGCAGAATATGTGATTGATATAATGGATCAAATAACAGATTATTTTGATATTTCAGGTAAGTTAGAAGATTATACAGAAAAAGAAAAAAGTGAAAGAATTAATATTATTTGTGAGAATGTAATTGAGCAGATAAAGGATTTTGAAGAAAATGCTCAAATATAAATAAAAGATAGCAATATGCTATCTTTTTTAGTCTATACAATTTTTTAAATCTTCATAATTAATATTTAAAACTTTACACAACCCTATTAGCTCAAAGTCTTTTACAATTTGTACACCATCTTCGATTCTTTTTAATTCTGTAGAATCAAGATAGACAGCATGTAATTGCAACATTCTGCTAACTTCTATCTTTTCAAGACCTTCATTTTCTCTGCATTTTTTTATTAAATCACCTACAACATTACTCTTTTTTCCTTCATATTTTTTCATTTTCCCAAAGATTTCCTCCACAATAATTTAATATTATTGATTTTATTACATTTTTTTGCTATTATATCGAGAGAGCCTCGACATACGAGTATAATATACATTTTTTATAAATTTATTCTGAAAGGAGAAAGAAATGGGAGTAAAACTAGGAAAAATATTGAGAGATATTATAGGAGATGATGATGCCAATATTAAAAAAGTGTTTAGTAGTTTATCAAAAAGAAATAAAAAACATTTTCTTAAAGAAAAATTCTATGAATGTGATGAAATTATAAAATGTTCAGAATCAAAAAAATATATAGAAAGTATTAAAAATGAAATTTTAGCTCACTATTATGGAATATCTGATCAAGAGCTTGAAATAATTTCATCAAATATATTCAACTATAGTTATTTAAAAAAGAAAAATATTGCTGAAAAAGATATTGTACGATATATCTGCACTAAAAATTCAATACAGAATAATACATTAAAAGATAAAGAAATAAAATCTCTTAAAATTAAAGCAAATTTGAAATATTTCAAATACTTAATGGAAAAATATACAAAAACAATAGTGTATGAACAATAGAATTAAATAATAGAGGATAAGTAAAAATATAATAGAAAAGGAGAAAAATGAAAAGAGAGAAAGTAACTGGAATAGGAAAAGAAATAGAAAAAATAATGAAAAAAAATAATATATCATTAAAAGAACTAGAGATAAAGTCAGGAATAAGTCAAGAACTTTTGAAACAATTTATAGAACTAAAAAAAGAACCGTACTTAATTCCAGAAGTTCAAAAGATTCTTCCTGCTATTGGATTAAAAAAAGAGGAAGAATTTGATGGATTTATAAAAAAATGGATTGAATTAGCAAAAGAACATAATATCTAAATAAAATAAATTATGAAAATATAAAGGCAGATAGTTAATTGATAATTATCTGTTTTTATGTTATAAAAATAAAAGAGTAAAACATAGATGGAGAGAAAATAAAGATATATGGAGAAATACAAAATTTTAAGAGAATTAGTCAGCTTTAATACAATACAAGATAAAGAAAATAAAAATGTTATTGATTATATAGAAAAGATTTTAACTATAAAAGGTTTTAAAACGGAATATAAAGATAAAAATTTAATTATGACTTACGGAAAAAATCCTTCATTTGGCTTTTTAGGGCATACAGATACAGTTGAATATACTGAAGGATGGAATACAAATCCATTTATTCTAAAAGAAAAAGATAATAAATTATATGGTCTTGGTGCTTGTGATATGAAAGGTGGAATTGCAGCAATTTTAGAAGCAGTATTGGAAACAGATTTTGGTAAGATAAAAAATGGTATAAAACTATATTTTACTTATGATGAAGAAAGAGAATTTTCTGGAATTCGTAATATAATAAACAAAAAAGAAAAGTTTCCTAAATTTATGGTGTTTGGAGAACCTACTAATAATGAAGTGCTTATAGGATGCAAAGGACTTTTAGTTTGTGATTTACATTTTAAAGGTGTGAAGGCACATTCTAGTAATCCTGATAAGGGGAAAAGTGCTAATTTGAATGCAGTAAGATTTCTAAGAGAGTTAGAACAATTTTATTTGAAAAATATAAAAGAAAAAATAAATAGCAATTATGAAATACCATATACAACAATGAATGTAGGTATTTTAAAAGGTGGAAGTGCTAAAAATTCTATTCCAGCAGAATGTTATGCTACTTTAGATTTTAGAATAGTAGAATTAGAACATATAACATCAATTTTAAATAAAATAGAGGAACTATGTGAAAAATATAATTGTAGATGTGATGTCATTGAAAAAATAGAGCCTTTTATTAATAATGTAGACTATGAAAGTGAAGGAAAAACAGCAAATTTTATGACTGAAGCAAGTTTTGTAAAGTGTGAATCAAAAATTATATTAGGAGTAGGACCAGTTACAGCTCATGAAGTGAATGAATACATAGAAAAAAATAGTTATGATAGATTGGTAGAACAATATAAAGAACTAATTAAAAAATTTTCATAGTATATTGCAAAAAATAAAATCAATGATTTATGGACTTTTTTTATTTCTTGTGATAATATAATCAAGTAGTTTAGGAGTTGAAATAAATGGAACGAACAAGAGAACAAGAATTAATGAAATTGATTGATCAGCTGATTTCCACTAAGCTAACAGAAGATGAAAACTATTTAAGATTTTCATTTTATGAAGTTAGAGTAAAGGGAAAAGTAGAAGAAAGTGAAGAAAAAAGATTTTTGGAACTTGCAAAAACAAAGCTAAATAATATGGGATATAATGTATATCTAGAAAATGATGAATTTATATATAATGATGCGAATATGCGAGTACAACCAAATGAATTATTAATTGCAATTAAAGAATTAAAGGGGTATAGCAAATGAACTTATTAAATGAATTTACAACAAACGAAGTAATATTATTAGAACAAGCAGGGATAATAGTAGAGAACAAAGAGTATTCAAATGATGAAATAAAAAGATGTGAAAATAAAATAGGTGAATTTATAATGAATCATAGTATGAAAACAAACGAAATCAGCGAATTAAGTAATAAATATGGTAGAATATTAAGTGTATTGATAAGAGAAGAATAATTGAATAAAAAAGAGTGGAGTAAAAGAAGAGATAAAGTAAAGAATCAAAAATGTTTCTTTACTTTTACTTATTCCATAGCAATTTTGCAGGAAATATAGATTTTAATTTGTCGACATTTATTTGGGGTAAATGACAATTGTAGAGTTCGTTTGGTAAAAAAAGCAATAATTTATTCTTAATATTATTTGATATTCTATAAACTTTATTTTCTTTTGAATTATTAAATACAATCAAGTTAAAAAAGTTAGTTGATATTAATCTTTCTAAATAGGATTTATCTTTATATTGATTTAAACAGATAAAGCAACTATAAAAATTTTCGTCTAATTTTAAAAGAATAACACCGAAAAAGTAATTTCGTAATTTTAACTTTTTGAATTTGAATTCAATATGTTTAAATTTTTTATCAGATTTTATTGCAAGACAGAGTCCACCGAAGCTCATCATCTAGTAAAACTAAGGTTTCTGGATTCAAAGTGTCTAAATCTGAAATTCCACAAATACTATTCATAAAACATTCCTTCCTTTTTTGAGTAACGGGAGGATTATATCACAAAATTTAGTATTTTACTAGCAATATAAAAAAATTAATATAAAAAATTATTCATATATAAAAACCTTGAGGTGCTTAAAATATAAGGTTTTATTTTTTTCTTTTTCTTATATTTTCAAACAAGTAAAAATATTGTACAATAATAGTGTATTTAAAACAAAGGATAGAGTAAGAAAATAATCTTATTCTATTACTCGATATAGTGAAAATAAACACTAGAATCGAGTTTAAGGCATTTTTACAATGCTAATATAAACTTGCTTGTGCAAGTGTAGTTAGAAAGCATATGCTTTAAATTATGGCTTTATTTAGTATGCTTAAAATTTTAATCAAAGGTAGAAAGATGAGTAAAGAATTTTCCCCCAACAAAATAATTCTTTGCTATTTTTTTGCCTTTTTATATTTTATAAGGAAGGAGGATTTGAGTTAGATCCTTGTTTTAGATACGATAATAGGAAAGAAAGGAGAAAATATTGTGGGATTTATCTCAAACAGAAAAAGAAAAGTATTCTACTATAAGAATATAGAAAGACAATTTGCTTCAGAAATAGTAGAAATATTTGAAGAAAAATTAGATGAATTAAATGTAACTTTGCCAGGAATTGCAAAAAATAAAGATGAGCAAAGTGCAAGAATTAAAAGTAAAACAAGAAATGAATTAATTTCTGACATTGAAGATTTTATTTATATGAATAAAAGAGCTTTAAATAAAAAAGTGGCATAGAAGAAAAGAGGGAAAGATATGGAAAAAAATATGATGGAGTATCTGAAAAATAATATGATTGGAAATGTAAGATCAGGTACAAGAGGAGAAAAAGATAATCCTATAAAACTAGCTTATTTTGATGTACATACAGATAAATCAACACCAGCATTAGCAGTAGAAATCTTTAATGATTTATATAAGAAACCAACAAGTTTAAAAATAAAGTTATTTAGTAGAGAACCAATGATTGTTGGATTTCAAAGATATGAAGGTAAAAAATTAAAGTGTTTTGGCAATGGAAGAGAAGCAAGAGTATTAGAAGATAAAAAGAGGGAAAGCATCCAATGTGATGGTGATAATTGTCAATATTGTCAGAAAAATCAATGTAAAAAAGTTGGAAGATTATATTTTTATATACAAGGATTAGAAGATGAAGGAGTATGGTGTTTTCCTACAGGAAGTCAGAAAGGAATAAGATATATTTTAAGAAGAATAGAAAGAGCTAATAGGATTGGTGAGGATTTAACTAAAGACTGGTATGAACTATATTTGAGAGCAGAGGATACTGGGCTTGGACGAAATTATATACCAGATATAAGAAAGCTAGAAGATATAAATAACCAAGACAAAATAGAAGAAGATAAGAACAAACAAACCAATATTAGCAGTAATAAACAGGAAAATAAAAATCAGTCAAAGACAGAAAAAAGAAATACTACAAATAACGAAATTTTAATGTTAGTAAAAAGAGAAAAAGCAAAGTATAAAAATCAAGAAATAGCAAAATTTACATTTGTGAATCCAAGTTCTGAGAAAAAGGAACTTTTTTTATTGCCTGAATGTAAGCAAGATATATTAAAAGTTGGATTGAAAAGTATTATACAACCAATAAAAATTAGTAAGATAGAAAATAATGCTATTTTAAATGATTATAAAATATTAAAAGTTGTAGAAAACGATAACGAGAATAAAAAAGCAGTCTAATCAATGCTAGTGAATAGACTGTATAAGAAAGGATAAAAATATGATGAAAATAATAAAAAATGTATTAATAATATGTGCAATTTTACTTATCCAATCTTTAATTTTTCTTTATAGAATTATATCTAAGTTTTGGGAAAAATACAATAAAAATATAAAAAATTTTGTAAAAAAATTAGATAATGAATTAAGGGTTGAATTACAATGAAAAATAAATTTAGAATTGGAGAAATTGTTACTGTAGATGGAATAAGTGCAATATATGAAAAACACTTTTCTGGGTTAGGAATAATAGAAGAAAAAGACTATTATTATAATCAATATTTAGTAACAATGCTGTCTAATGAGAAAGAAGATTGGTTTAGTGAAGAAAGCATAAGAAGTGTAATGGACAGAAGAATAAAAAAGAAAGAAAAATATAAAGTTGTATTAGCAATAGACAAAAGAGGTATGGAGTATATTTTAAAAAAGGTGAAAGAAATGCCAAATAAATATAATAATATTCTAGAAAAAGTGGATTTCTATAAAGAATATAAAGCATATAGAAAAAAATACATAATTTTGGCTTGGACATCTACATATTGGTCAGAAAACAATTTTGTTGTTAAATGTATTCAAGAATCTTTTAAAGAATTAAGAAAACAAAATATTGCATATAAACAAATAATAGTTGGTGAAACAGATCCAACACAAATAAAAATTAATGAATTTATAGATAATGATATTAATGTTGATGTATTCAATATTTTTCATAAGATTGAATTAAAAAATATAGGAGGAATCTTAGTATGATAGGAGATAAAATAATAAAAATAATGTCAGAAATAAAACCCATTGAAAAAACAGGTGTTGATGAAGAAAAAAACTATAAGTTTGCAAAATCCGAAGATATAATTGCAATGGTTAATCCTTTACTTGTAAAGTATAAGGTTATTATTGTACCTGTAAAAGTCGTAAACTTTTCAGCACAAGGTCATAAAGTTTTTATTACTATGAAATATCAATTTATTGATGTTGAAACTCCAGAAAAAGAAACTATTGAGGTGGAAATACCAGGAAGTGGTTTTGATGAAAAAGGTAGAGCTGTGTATGCGGCACTAACAGGAGCATATAGATATGCAATGCAGGAAGTATTTGCAATACCAATTGTAGATGAAATAAGAAATGACAATAGTAATAATGGTGAAACTGAAGAACAAGAAACATCTGTAGAGGATGTAAATAATATACAAGAAGATGGATTTATAGATTTTGAAAATACACAAGATTCTAATAATGCACAAGAAACAAATCCAGTAGTTTTTGATAATGTGCAAGAAATGAGCCCAGAAGAAATAGAAAGATTATTTACAGCTCAAAAAGTTGCATAAAAAATAAGGAGGAAAGTAAGATGGTAATAAAAAATATATTTAATATAAAAAATTATAAAGGATTGCCAGATGGGATAAAAATAAACTTTGAAGATACAACATACATAGTTGGAGATAATGCAAAAAACAAATCGACAATAGGTGGACTTCCAGCTTGGATTCTTACAGGATATAATTTGACAGGAAGCAATAAAGAACAAGTTGCCAATGATAATATTTTTGGTGCAAGAAATACAACTGCAAGTATGACAATAATAGATAATTCAGGAACAGAACATACAATAACGAGATGCAAAGGAAAAGATAATTTTGTTATGCTAGATGAAATAAGGACAACACAAGAAGTATTGACTAGATATTATGGTGAAGTTCATGCTTTTCTGTGCAGTTATTATCCTGGATATTTTAGAAGTATGAAATTAATGGAACAAAAAGAATTATTATTAAGAATATTGCCAGCAATTTCAGCAAAGGAAGCATTTGATTTATTAGCTGATGAAGAAAGAGAAACATTAGAGAAACCAGTTGTAGATATACAAAGTTTTTGCAAGGCTAGAAGGTCTGAAATTAAAGAATTGGAATCTGACTTGGATAAATTATCAGGAAGTAGAAACATACTTATACAAACAGCAATACAAAAAGAAGATAGTACCAAAATATTTGAAAACCAAGAAAAATTAAATACATTGGAACAGGAATATGAAAATTTAATTCAAGATACAGATAATATACTAAATTTAGAAGATTTAGAAAAAAGTATATCAAAACTTGGTGAAAAAATAAATAATAATATAAATACCGAATTAAAGGATTTACAAACTAGGCAAAAAAAAGAATTAGATAATCTAGAAAATGTTTCTAATACTACATCAAAATGTCCAACTTGTAAGCAAGAGATAAAGAATGAAAATCTTATTAGTGTTCTAAAAATTACATATAAGAAGAATGTTAATACTATTGCTGATAAAATTGATAATTTGAAGAAACAAACGAAGGAATTAATGGAAAAAAGAAAGAAACAAATGGAAGAGTATGAAATCATGAGAACACCAGAAATGCAAGAGAAAACAAAGAAAAGAGATGAGCTAAAAGAACAAATTGAAGGATTAAGAAAAGATAAACAGGAAATAGATTTGTTTAATAAAGAAGTAGAAATAAAACATAATGATATAATTCAAGCTAAGAAAAAAATTGAGGAATTCAATCAATTAAGTGAAGAATTAGCTAATAAAATTAATAAGTATAACAAGCAAATTAAGATTGCCACAAAGCTAAGATTATTAATGATTGAGAAACAAATGAAAGATGTTAGAAAATATTTGAAAAATGTAACAATAGATCTTTATGAAATCGACAATGATACAGGAGAGATGAATGAAGTTTATGAAATAAAATATAAAGGAAGAAAATATGAGAAACTTTCAAAGTCTTATAAAATAAGAGCGGATATTGAACTTGCAACATTTATAAATAAAGTAACTAAAATTAATACAATGATGTTTATAGATGATGTAGAATCAATTACACAAATAGCTACAGATTCTGATGTTCAAACAATACTCGCAATTGTTATAAAATATAATGATTTAGAAATTCTTTATGATTATTCAGATGTATTATTGAGAGAAAGAGATTCGATAAATAAAAAAATAGCAGAAAGTAGTGAGATATTTCAAAATGCTGCATAAGATGTTTAACTATTATAATAATAGTTATTTTTTTTGCAAAAAATGGAGGAAAAAACAATGTTAAAGATAAGAAGATTTTTAGAATATCATCAATGTTGCTCTTGTGGATATGAATTTTTATCTCAAAATGTAATGAAAATTAATAATAAAGAATATATTTGTCGAAATTGTCGAATGGAAAATTATTATTCAACTAAAAATAGTGCAATACAAGGCAAAAAGACAAGTATAAGCTTTTCATTTGAATTTGAAACAGGAAGTAGAAATCCAGAATTATATGAATTACAAAAATATAATTTTATAGGTTGCTCAGATGGTTCTATTGCTGGATCAGAATGGAAAAGTCCTATTTATTATAATCGTAAAATATTTCATAATGTTTGCAGAAAAATTAATAAATTTGCCAAATTTGTCGATAGAAGCTGTGGGACTCATCTTCATGTTGCAACTGACTACAAACACTTGATGGAAAAGTATAAAAATGAACTATTTCAACCTATTTTGAATGAAATGAAAAGTAATAGAGAACAAACAATAAAATTTTGGGGCAGATATTTTGGATATTATTGTGAAGCAACATTACAGGATAGATATAGATATAACGCTTTTAATACTGTATCAAGTGTACAAACACTAGAATTTAGACTTTTGAAATTTAGGAATGCAGAACAATACATAAGAGCATGTGATTTTTGCATAGATACAACAAAATATATAAATGCTTTTATAGGAAGAGAAGGATTTGATAGTGAACAGGCAAAAAAGATAGGAAATATTATTGCACAAAAGTATAAGGAGGTAGTAAAAAATGTGTAGAGTAGCATTAATGAATAAAAAAGGTGAAAAAGAAATTGAAAGAATATATGGATTAACTAGATATTTAAAATTTCTAGAAAAGCAATTTGGAGGACATGGAAATGGTTTTTCATTAATGAAAAATGGGAAAATTATAAAATTAGAAAAAGGAGTTAAGCTAGATGTTAGAGATATTGCAAATGAAATGAAAAATACAGATTATGACTGGGCATTATTTCATACAAGATTAGCTTCTGTTGGAGATAGAAACGATAGAAATTGTCATCCGTTTAGAAGAGGAACTACAGTTTTAGCAATGAATGGAACAGAAAGATCTGTTGAGTTTTTGAGTCATACAATGGATATTACAGATACGGAAGCTATAGTAGAAACAATAACTAAATATCATTTAGGTTTGGTAGCTTTAAAGAATTTTCATAGTATATTTATGGGATTTTATAATAAAAAACCATTTGTTTTTACAGGAAACACCCAAAACATTAAAGTCCTTAACAACAGAAAAAAAAGAGCAATAGTATTTGCATCAAGTTTTCCAAATGAATTCAAAAATACATACGAAACAACAGAAAAATTTTTATGGACTGGAGGAAATTTGCCTAATACATTAGTAAAAAGTAAAAAAATTCATTTTGAACCAAGATTTTTCAGCAATTATTTATACCATGATGATTTATATGGACAATGTTATTTGGAAGCATTAGAAGGGGAGGAACTTGAAGATGCAGTATAAATTTAATGTTAAAGATAAAAGGGATTTAAAAAAGCTTGAATTTAGTAAACGATTCATAAAATATCCTGATATGTTTTTGAGTGAAACTTGTTTAGTAAGAGTAAATAAAGATGATTTTTTTAAAGAAGATGAGTTTACAATACAAAGTAAATTTAAAATTCTACCAAGAAAGATATGTGTTTATGGTAAGAAAACAAAAACAAGAGAAGAAAACGATTTGTTTTTAAATTATTGGACTAATATATTTTTTAAAACAGTAGAAAACGGTAATTTATGCAAATATGATTTTTCCAAATGTAATTCAAAGTTAGAAATGTGTATTGGACTTCCATATGAATATAGATGTAATGCTTTTTCAGGTAGAGAATGGAATAGAAACAATATAATAAGTTTTTTATCATGTTTATTTGATAATGAATTAGAAGAGGCAGATTTTGAACAACAAGACTTTTTTGAAGAATTAATGGTAGCATAAAATTGAAAGGAGCAAAAGAGATGAAACAAAAATATGAAGCAATTTTTATAATAAGATGTAATGAAGATAGTAAAAAGTTAGAAGAAACTATAGAAAAAATAAATAATATAGTTATTTCTAACAGTTTTAATATTTATTATAAAGAAAATAAGGGAGAAAAGAAATTAGCTTATGAAGTAAAAGGTGAGAAAGAAGGAGTGTATTATTACATAAAATTTGAAACTTCTGAAAAAGTTAATAATAAACTAGACGAAATAGAAACGAAAATAAACACAATAGAAGATGTATTGAAATATATAATTATTAAGTTAAATGAAGAATAAAAATGAAAGGAAGAATGAAAAATGAATAAAGTAATATTGATGGGAAGATTAACAAAAGATCCAGAGGTTAGATATACACAAAGTAGCAATACTTTAGTAGCAAGTTTTAATTTAGCCGTAAATAGAAGATTTGTAAAACAAGGAGAAGAGAGACAAGCTGATTTTATAAGTGTAGTTGCCTGGAGTAAAATAGGAGAATTTTGTAGTAAATATTTTCAAAAAGGACAACAAGTAGGAATTATAGGAAGAATCCAAACAAGATCATGGGATGATGAACAAGGAAAAAAACACTATGCAACTGAAGTTATTGCTGAAGAGGCTTATTTTGCAGATAGTAAAAAAGAAAATACTGGAGCGAATAATCCTTTTGATGCGTTTGATTCAACAGGAGCAAATGATTTTGAAATTCCACAAGACGATTTGCCTTTTTAAAACATAAATAAATTTGCGAAATGGGAAAGTAATAAAATACTTTCTCATTTTGCGTAAATGGAGGAAATAAAGTGATAAAAAATTATAAATTAAAAAATGGAAAATATTTAAAAGTACAAGACACAGATGGTGGTTATGACTATACACTATATAATGAAAATAAAGAACTAATTGATGGAGGATTATTAGAAGAACCCAATTTGAGTGATGAAGAGGCATTAAAAGTAGTATTAGAATTCTTTGATATTCCTACAGATATAGAATGTGAAGAATTGGACGAGGACATTGATGATGATAGTGATGAATGATAGGAGGAACTATGCAAAGTGTATTAAGTTATAAAGAACGAGGCTATTATGGAAATTCTTTATATAGAGGTAATTGTTCTGGATTTGTTATTAAAGATTTAATAGAACATTTTTATCCAAAATCAAAACCTAAAAAATTCGTTGAAATTTTTTCAGGTGGAGGAACAGGAAAAGATGTTGCAAAAGAACTCAATATTAATAATAGCTTACATCTAGATTTAAACAATGGTTGGGATGCTTTGATTGATGAAATTCCAACTGGATCTGATTTTATATTTTCACATCCACCATATTGGGATATTGTAAAGTACGAAAAACAAAGAGGAAAATACAATATAAATGATTTGTCTAATAACATGAGTTATGAAGAATTTATAAAAAAATTAGATATAGTTAATGAAAAAATATATCATTCTTTAATAAATGGTGGCAGACATATTACATTAATTGGTGATGTAAGAAAAAACGGAAAATATTATAGTATTTTAAAAGATATGAAATGGTTTGGAGAACTAGAAAACCATATAATTAAAATACAACATAATTGTTTTTCAGATAATAAGAGTTATAGTAATAATTCTTTTATTGCAATAAAACATGAGCATATTTTAATTTTTAAGAAAAATAAAATATGGATTTTTAATACAAAAGTAACTAATACGATAAAAGAAAATATTATGAATTTAACAGAAATAACATGGAGAGATTTAATACAAGCAACGCTAGAATTTTTGAATAATAAGGCAAGTGTAGAACAGATTTATAATATTTTAAAAGAATCTAAAAAAGCTCAAAACAATAAATTTGTTAGAGAAAAAATAAGACAGACATTAAATAAGAATAAGAATTTTATAAAGAATGGCGATATTTGGTGTTTATGTATAGAGAAAAATGAGGAGGATTAAGAAATGGGAAAAGATGTGTATGTAAAAATTTATACAAAAGAAAATAATAATATTTTAGTTTTTGAAGGGATTAATTCTGAAAATAAAGATTACTATTTTGCAAAAGGTAGCGTATTTGGATGCGGTGTTACAGGAAAAGAACATATTTCAATTACAAAAGAAGCAAAAATATTAATGAGAAAAATATTTGAAACAGCTCAAAAAACAGGAGATGATTTAAGTTGCTTGGATTTATTTAAGCTTGGAGATGGTAGAATTCATTTGGGATGGATAGGAAAAAGATATACAGAAATAGATATAAGAACATTAGAAAAAGAAGGATTTTGGATAGGAACAGGTGAAATAACACCAGATTTAAGTTTGATTGATGAATTACAAGAATTATGAATAGAAAGAAGGAAATATGAAGATAAAAAGGAGAAGTTATTCTCCTTTTTGGATTGGAGAAATAAATGAAACAAGATATTAATCCTAAGTATAGAAAATTTATAGATTTATTAGATTTTAGTAATGGAAAATATGATATTAAAGAAGTATTTAATGATTTTGTTATTATATATGCAATTGCTATAAAAAATAAGTTTTACTATGAACAAGAAGATGAGGATATATATTTTTCAACTATAAAAAAATATGAAAAAGATGAATTAGACATTTTTCCAGAATTAATAGTTGAGTTACAAGAAATATATATGAAAGAAAGAGAAATAAGAGATGTTTTAGGAGAAATATATTTTCAAATAGGAAGTATAAAAAAAGGAAATAAACAGTTTTTTTCTCCTAAAAGTATAGGAATAATAAATAGTATTCTAGTACAGGTATACATGGTTAAAGAAGAAAAAGATTTTAATACCATTTATGATCCAACATGTGGAAGTGGAACATTATTATTATATAGTGCAAAAACACTAATTGACAATAATATTGATTATACAAAAAAAGCATTTTATTGGGGGCAAGATAATGATTTTGTTTGTTTTTGTATGGCTTATATACAGATGTCAGTATATGGGATGCCAGCTCTAGTCATTTTAGGTGATACAATAAGTTTGCAGGAAAAAAAAGTGTATTATACTCCAGAGTTTTTTATAGGAGGCTGGAAGAAAAAGTTAGAAGAGAGAAGAAAAAACAATAATATAAAAGATAAAGAAAGGTTTGATAAAAATGGTTGATATAAAAGAATTTATAGAAGATTTAAAACAAAATATAAATGATATAACAAGGAGTGATTTACAAGGAATTGTTATGGCTCGTTGCAAAGAAACTGGTGAAGATGAAGAAAAGCTATTACAAGAAATTGATAAGGAATTAAAAAAAGAAAGATTGCTAAAATTGAAATTAAATATGAAAAAATTAATAGACTATATGGAAAATAATAGCGATTCTGAAGATATAATGTACCAAATTAGAATATTATTTGGAGATTATCGAACAGAAGATAATTATGAAAAGGAAGGCGACTATTATGAAATGTACACAGCTAAATATGAAATTGAAAACAAAGTAGAAATACAAATTGAAAGCGGACCAGGAGACCGATGGGGAAATATGACAAGTCATGAAGGTACTGATATTGATATTGGAATTATAAAAAATAATAATGAAGAACAATCTTCATGGTTTGGAGTAGTTTATAAGAGTGAGTGTCAAAAAGAAGCTATAGAAAGACTAAAAAAAGAATTAGACAATGATGAATGTTTTGATTATAAAAATGAAAATTAAAAGAGAGAAAAAATTCTCTCTTTTTTGATTGGATAAAGAATGAAATTAAGAGTAAATGATGAATATAAAAATTTTTGTACGCCAGAATTTGCCTTAGGAGAATGGGATAAAAAATTGGAAAGGATGTAAATAAAATGAAATTAGTATTTAGCTTAGCTGTTATAACTAAAAAGGAGCAAAGAGTAGAAGAGTTAATAAAACCATATATTAGAAATAATGAAGATTTATCATTATGTATAAAAGAACATAGAAATTATATATCAGGTATTATATTTGGAGACTTTGATACGGATTATGATAGTAAAGCAGTCATAATAAAAGAAGAAAAATCCGACAATAGTTGGTGTTATAGTGCAAATATAAAAGATGTAGACTGGGAAAAAATAGTTAAACTAGAAAATGAAGAATTAAAATACACAGGAATTGATATAGAAAACGAGGGTGTTAACCTTGAAAAAAGATTTTGGTTTACGAATTCAATTATTACTCCAGATGGAGTTTGGCATGGTATGATACCGTTAAGCATTTTAACTATTGGATTTCAAAATCAAGACGCATGCAGAAATTATATTAAGGACTATTATACTAAATATATAAAACCATATGAAAATGATGGAAGGATAACAATACTTAGTTGTAATGTTTAGGAGGAATTAAAAATGGAAAAAGGAATAAAAAAATTTGTTAGTGATGCTAAAAAAACAATTAAAAGAGAAAAAATGGTAATAAATAGTTTAGATAGAGAAATTGCTGAATATGAAACCTTAATATGTGTAATAGGTCAAACAGAAGCAGCAGGGCAGGTACAATATTATAGAGAAAAGATAAATCAATGCTATTCAAAAATTGAAATTAGTATAGAAAATATAAAAAATAGTGAAGATAGAATTGCTACAATGAGAGCAATAGACAAAATTATTAAAAGGAGCGAAAAAAATGCTTAATAAAAGTAAAGTTAATTATGAAAAACTATTAAATGGAGTGCAAAAAGTTATAGATAGAGGAGATTATCCAGAGTTTTTAAAATTCATGAATAAAATACAAAATAATTATAGTTTAAGAAATAAATGGTTAATATATTCACAAAATGAAAATGCAACTATTGTAAAAGGTTTTTGTGATTGGCAAAAATTGGGCAGAGGAGTAAAGAGACATCCTAAAACAATCTATATTTATAGTCCTATAAAATATAAAAAGAAAAAAGTAATAGATGGACAACAAGATATAGATGGAAAAGAAAGAAAGGAAAGAAATGAAAGTGGAACAATAGAAGAAATTGAAGGAATAAGATATAAAAGAGTTACAGTTTATGATATAGGCGATACATATTTAAAAAAAGGTACAAAAAGAGTTCCTATACTGGATTGTTATTTGGAAAACGATACTACATTAGACTTATATAATAATTTAATTTCAATTTCGCCTGTTCCAATAGAATTAAAGACTATAAATGGAATAAAGAAAGGTTATTATAGTAAAAAGGAGAGAAAAATTGTTTTAAATGATAACTTATCCCAAGACGATAAAACAGCAGTATTATTGCATGAACTATGCCATTGCCTATATGATGACTTTACATACAAGACTGAAAGAAATAAAAGTGAAGTATTTGTTGAATCAGTTGCATTTTTAGTAGCTGATTATTTTAATTTTGATACTTCGCTTTGTAGCTTTGAGTATGTTGTTAACTGGGCAAAAAATGATATAAATGAGTTTTTAAATTTATCAGAAAAGATAAAGGAAACAGCAGATAAGTTTATAGAATTAATAAAAAATAGTGAATGTAAACAAGAAAAAATAAGTGCATAGAAAATAAAAGAATATAAATAAAAGATAGGGCAGGAGTAACAACTTGCTCTATTTTTAGAGAGGAGAAAATATGAGTCATTTTTCAGTAGCAGTTTTTACAGATAAATATACAAATGTTGAAGATTTATTAGAACCATTTGATGAAAACATAGAAGTAGAAAAGTATGTAGCAATTTCAAAAGAAACTATAATAAAAAAAGAAAAAGAAAATATAAACTATTTAAAAAAGTTATACAGAATGTATATGAAAGATAAGAAAAAATATAGAAGGGAACATTTAAAGAATATTAATCATTTAAGGTTTATAAAAAAAGTACCATCAATGGCTAAATGGAATAATGAAAAAATATATAAATATGCAATTAGATTTTTTGAGAAAGAAGATATATCAGAAGATGGAGGAGTATATTCAACATATAATCCCAATTCAAAATGGGATTGGTATGTAATAGGTCGGTAGATGGTCTAATATGTTAATTGTCCCAAAGTATGAAGAACAAAAAGAGATTACTTTTTCGAATACTGATAGAATAATGATAAATACATTAAATAGAAATCGGAAATGAAAAAAAAGAAGTTGTTGTGTCAAGGAATGGAGAAATTAGTGAGTATAAATATGTCAATTCATCATTAGTCAAGGATATAAAGTGGGAATTGATGAAAAAGATCATGGATGACAAGCAGTTTTGTACATATGCAGTTGTAACTCCAGACGGAGAATGGCATGAACCAGGAAAAATGGGATGGTGGGGTATATCAAGTGCAACACCTGAAGGAATGAAAGAATTTTTAAAAAATTATGAAAATGATTTTATAAAAAAGGCGAATCCAGAATGGAGATTAACTATTGTAGATTGTCATATATGATTTTAATGAAAAGGTGGAAAAGAAAATGAATCAGCAAGAAGTATTGAAAAGAACTAGCATAATAAATGTGAAAAATAAGCTAGAACTAAAAGAAATATATTCTAAAAAAAATATAATATATGTGAAATGTCCATTTTGCTGTTCAAAACAAGGAACAATGATATTGAATACAACAAACAATAGTTATATTTGTAAAAACTGTCAAACAAAGGGATATGCAATTGGCTTATATGCTAAATGTAGATATATAACCACAAAAGAAGCCTATCAAAAGTTAATAAAAGAAGAGGCTGATATAAAGAATAATTTGGACAATTTGATTATAACGAATCCCAAAAAGAACATAGAAGAATTGGATTATATATATCAATCCTTTTTAGACAAATTGACACTTACATCAGATCATATAATGAAGTTGCTAAGATATGGATTTTCAATGGAGGAAATAAAGAAAATTGGATTTAAAAGTATTCCTTGTAATGAAAAAGAAAAAAATGAAATATGTAGAGAATTTGAAAATGAATTAAAAGGGATTCCTGGATTTTTCAAAGATAGAAATTTTAAATGGACTTTTAAATCACATTCAGGAATATTTGTTCCTGTTATTCAAAATTGTAAGATAATTGCTTTACGAATTCACCTAGATAAAGAATACAAATTTGAAACAACTGATATATGGTTTAGTAGTGGGCAAGAAAATGAAGGAACAAAGGCAGATAATAATATTATAACTATTTTTCCTAAAGGAAATCAGATACAAATTATGAATAAAGATGAGAAGAAAGATATAATTGTTGCTTCAGAATTTATATTAGCTTATAAATTAGCAAAGATATTTAAGAATAGTATTATTGTTGGTGTTCCTAACATAATTACTAAAGAAGAGATAAAAAAACTAAATACTATTAATAATGTTAATAAAGTACATGTTGTTATGGATTCGCATACAGTATTACACGGTTCGGATTCGTTACTATCAGTATTACAAAAAAGATATGATGAAGAAAATATAACATTATTTGTATCACTAAAAGATTGTGAGATACCAACAGAATTGCAAGATGAACTAGAAATAAAAGATAAAATAAAATTAGAAAAAATTGCGTAAGGAAGTGAAAAAATGAGTGAAAAAGAAAACAAAAATAGATTTGTTATGACAGATGAAGATTTGAAAATTTTAAGAAAAAGTATTGAACAAGTAAAAAAATTAGACATTTTTGGAAAAAGGAAAAATACGAAAATAATAACAAGACAAAATGACAAAGCAGCATAAGATTAATATGGAGTGGCCAGCAAATGGCTACTCCTAAAAAATAGTAGAAAGAAGGAAAAATATGTTTATAAATAGAGAAAAGAGAATATCAAATAAAATAATAAAATCATTAAATAAAAGAGGTTTTATAGTAAAAGTAAAAAAAGCCAAAAGTACAAGAAGTATATATTTAACAATTGATAATGGAGCTTGTTCATCAATAAGAATAAGCAATCATAAAAATAGTAAAACAAACAGTAAATTTAATGTTATAAATAATTATACTGGAAAAAGAAATGAATATGCGAACAGAATGATTAGAAAATACTATAACTTTAATATGATAGGTAGGCTAATTGCTGATATAGAGTGTGAAAGGTCAAATCAAATTTTAAAATATGGATATTCCAGATATAAAGCTATTAGAGATAATAGAAATATAGCACAATACAAATATTCAAAAGTAGCATAGGGGGAGATAAAATGTTAGATTATACAGACTTAAATGAAGATGAAAAAAGAACTTTAAGAGATTATCTTGGAGTAGAGAGGATATTTCCTAATTATTTAGAGGATCATAATATTTTGATTATGAAAACAGAAGAGTTGTTTGAGTATATTTTTTTATATGATTTAAAAAGAATAAAAGATGCAAAAAAATATATAAAAGAAATAGTTGAAATGGAAATAAAAGCAGAAGATGTTAATAAAAAAATAGCACAAAAAATACTAGAACAAAATGATAAGGTAATAAAAATAAGTGACAAAATTTATGCGTATAAAGAAAGGTGATAAAGTATGATATTGAATATTAGTGATCAAATAAAAAATATAGAAGATGTTGAAAAAATTAGCCTTATTTTTTACTCTGTTAGTAAAAGAGAAGTAGATAATAAAGATTTTTCAAGAATTAGAAAAAGTTTAGAAATATTAAAGAAAGCAGGAAAAAAAGCTAAAGGAAAGATGGTACTTTCTTTTTCTGGATATGATGATGATATAAGAGAGGTTTATATGATACCAGAAATAAGAGAGTTTGTTAGAATATTGTGGAACGAATACAAGTACATATTTTATTTTTTAACATTTTTAGAAAATAATAGGTCAATTATATTTGCATGTATAAATGAATTTGAAGCATATCAATATCTTGAACATAAAGTAACAAAAATGAGAATTAAAAAGAATGAAAATATAAGAAAGCAAACAATGGATGCAATGATAGAATATGGGTTACAGATAGATGATGTGGAAGGTGCAGCAAATATAATTTATTCATTTATGTAAAAAAATAGAGCATTTTAAGATAAAATCTTAAAGTGCTTTATATTTTTATTTATTATTCTGCAATTTATTAAGATAATTTATAGAGTTATCTATAATAGATTTATATTCAGAATTTAAGCCTATGTATCCTGAAAAAGATATGTTATTTGACAGATCTATACCAATATCTAAATATTCACCATATAAATCATTTAAAGTAATATGGTATAATTTACATAGTTTTATAAGTAAACTAATACTACCAGAAGTAGCATCAGTTTCTAATTGTGCAATGTATCTAGAAGAACAATCAGCAATTTCAGCAACTTGCTCTTGAGTATATCCATTTGAGATTCTTGCTTCTTTTAATTTTTTGCCTATTTTTAAATCTTTATTTTTTGCTAATCTCATAATTTTCACCTCTCAATCAAATAGTTATTATATAAAATATCAAAAAAATGTTTAAATCAACACGAAATAAAACAAACATTGATGTTTGCAAAAGTGTTGAGAAAAAATAGAAAATATGGTAAAATATATAGTGATATAAAATCTGCAATGTTAGATAGGAGGGGATAAAAATGTATTCTTCAACTATTTTCCAGCTTATGCAAGACTATAATTTGAGTTTTGAAGAAGCTGAGATGTTGCAACTAAAGATTATTGGGATAATGGGGCTAATGGCACTTGGATTATATATGTTACAACTATTAATAGAAAGATTTTGTCCTAAATTATATAGAAAGTTAAAAAGACTAAATATAGTATAAGAAAAGAGATAAACAAGCTGGAACTTTATTTATCTCTATGAGTATTATTAAAATAGTGTATAAGCGTATAAAGAGCATTTTTTTCATAATCATTTAAAAGACCAATTTGTTGCACCAAATTATTGTCAGTTACTTGATCTGTGAAGAAATCTCTTAAAATTTCATTAGGTGTTATATTTAATGATTTACATAGGTTTATAAAATTTGATAAACTTATGCTTGAGCGACCGACCTTCAATATCTTTTAAGAATGAACACGATATATCAGAATGTTCGGCTAATTCTTCTTGGGTAAGATTTGAATTAATTCTTGCAGATTTTATATTTACGCTTAATACATCTTTTAAAGCATCTTCGTTTATAAGCATTGGTCTCACCCCTTAATTAGTATTACTTATAAATATAACATTTTATTCATCAAATCAAAATATGATACAGTCGCACCAAAGTATGATACAAACGAAAAATATAGATAAATTTATTGAAAAATAATTCTTTTTTTGATAATATAAAAGAAAAAATGACATAGGAGAAGAAAGCTAATGAACATATTTGATGTAGTTGAATTAAAAAACAAAGAAAAAGCAACTATTATAGCAATAAATAAAAATCAATATAAAGCTGAAGTCTTGGATTCAAAAGGAAAAAGATTAGGA
>CAKPRA010000015.1 GCA_934180065.1 uncultured Clostridia bacterium
TAATTGACAAAATAAAAAGCTTATGGTTCTAAGCTTAAATGTATCTAAAATATTCAAAAAAATATCAAACTACGGAGCGAGGTCACTACAACTCTCACACTACTTTGTACGGGCGACCAGCAAGTCACGCATTTTTAATATATATATCCACATATCCGGCTTATTATAGTAACTTTATATATAAAAAATATATCCCCACGAATATTAATAATTTATTTTCAATATTTTTTATTTTATATAGACTTTTTCATTTTACTTATGTTATTATATTGTTATAATGTATAGAATTCGGAGGGAAAAATGATGAAAAAAATTACAAAAATAATATTATCACTATTTATACTAGCTTTTATGAGCTTTTCAATCTGTAATTTGGTTTATGCTGATACAAACAATACTATTGATAATAATATAATTCAAAATTCTGGTCAAATATCAACTACAGTAAAAACCACAACATCTTCTGAAAATGAATTATTATCTCCTACTAATATTATAAATATATTACTTATTTCTGTAGGAATTGTACTTATATTACTTTCAATAGCAATATTTACTAGATTAAAAAAATGATAAAATTTAATTAATAAAATTCTCTAAACACAAATATTAAGCAAAAATGCTAATGCTTGTGTTTATTTTTTATTTTTTAGTATATTTTTCACTTTTAGAAAGATACTAAGCATAAGCAAAAAATCGCTTAAAATAAAAAAAGGAGGATCTTATGAAAAAAATACTTTTTTCAATTTCGCTTATACTTTCAATATTATTTTTAACTACTGTTAGCTCTTATGCATTGACAACCAAAAATAATGATGTAGATAATATTGGTAATAGTGTGAAAAATATAATTGGTGGTGCTAAAAACAAAATTGAAGATACTGCAAAAAACGCTGCTGATTCAACAAAAAAAGCTACAAACTCTATGGGTGATACTGCAGGTAAGGCTGGAGAAGATATAAAAAATACTGCTGAAAATGCTGGTAATGCCATAGAAAAAGGTGCAGAAAACACAGGAAACGCTATAAAAGACGCCACTGAAAATATCGCAAATAATGGTAATTATACAGCAGAAAAAACTTCTACAGATATGACAAACAATAACAATTTTATGGGAACTGAAGCATGGTCTTGGATTGTAATCGCCTTAATTGTAATAGCTGTAATTGCTCTATTTTGGTATTTTGCAGCACATTCAAAAAATAATAGAAAATAACTTTTACTACATTTATAAAAAAGACTTTAAAAAACAAAAAACAAGCAGATATTAAATATCTGCATTGTTTAAAACATTTTAAAGTCTTTTTATTTTGCTTGTAACATTCTTCTTTCCGCATCTTTTTTAGCTATATCTTCACGTTTATCATATAGTTTTTTACCTTTTCCTATACCAAGCTCTACTTTAACAATATCACCTTTAAAATATAAACTCATTGGAACCAAAGAATACCCTTTTTGTTTTATCTTTCCATAAAGCCTTGAAATCTCTAATTTATTAAGTAACAATTTTCTATCTCTTAAAGGATCCTTATTAAATATATTTCCCTGTTCATATGGGCTTATATGCATTGAATATATATATACTTCTCCATTTTTTATTCCTGCATAACTGTCTTTAATATTTACTTTTCCAGCTCTTATTGATTTTATTTCTGTTCCAGACAATACGATTCCACACTCTATAGTATCTTCTATTGTAAAGTTATGCCTAGCATTTGGATTTTTAGCAATTATTTTACTCATCACAAATCTCCTTATTTATATTTTGTATATAATGTTTTAGCGAAGGAAAAATACATTCCCTTCGCTAGCGATTATTCTTCGTCATATACGTATATTTCAACGTTTTCTTTTTTTCTTCTTATTATTACTGGTACATACGCTTCTAATTGAAACATTATTTCTGCACCTATTTCGGAATTGGAACATCCTTGTTTAACCATATTTTTTACAATCTGTTCTAATTTGGTTCTTTTTCCTTGCAACATTTCATCTTTGCAGATTATATTGACCTTAAAATTGCCTTTCTTGTTCTTCCGACTGAAAATATTCGACATCATTATAACAACTCCTTTTTATATATAATACACTCGGTATTTCACGTAATTATATCATCATTTTACTAGAATTACAATTATATTTATAAACTTTTTTATAAAATACACCAATCGTTCTTTTATTATTCATAGATTTATTAGGCTTTATTTGAAGATCCAAATACATCTCTTATTTTATGAGAAACGGTTTCCTCTATTTGTGCTCTTGCAGGTGTCAAATATTTACGAGGGTCAAATACTGATGGTTCCTCTGAAAATACCTTTCTTATTGCTCCTGTCATAGCTAATCTTAAATCAGTATCAACATTAATTTTTGATACACCTGATAAACTTGCTTGATGTAATATTTCATCTGGAACACCTTTAGCACCAGGTATATTTCCTCCATATTTATTACACATTTCAACTAGCTCTGGAATAACCGTAGAAGCTCCATGTAGAACAATAGGAGTATTTGGTATTAGCTCTTTTACCTTTGCTAATATATCAAAACGTAATTTAGCTTCTCCCTTAAATTTATAAGCTCCATGACTTGTACCTATTGCAATTGCTAATGAATCACAACCTGTTCTTTCAACAAATTCTTTAGCTTGCTCTGGATCTGTATACATTGCATCACTTTCAGCAACATTAACATCATCTTCAATTCCTGCAAGTTTTCCAAGCTCAGCTTCAACAACAACTCCATGACTATGAGCGTAATCTACAACTTTTTTAGTTAAAGCTACATTTTCTTCAAAATCATATTTTGAACCATCTATCATTACAGATGTAAAACCATTATCAATACACATTTTACATGTTTCAAAATCTGGTCCATGATCTAAATGTAGAGCAATAGGAATATCATGCTCTTCCAATGCAGCTTCTATCATCTTCTTTAAATATGGAACTCTTGCATATTTTATTGCTCCAGATGAAGCTTGTAAAATTACTGGTGAATTTTCTTTTGCTGCAGCATCTACAATTCCTTGAATAATTTCCATATTATTTACATTAAATGCACCTATTGCAAAGTGCTCCTTCATTGATTTTTCAAACATTTCCTTAGTTGTTACTAATGGCATATTTATTTTCCTCCTTTGATTTAATACTAGAGCTATTTTATTTCTATTTTACCTTAAAGTCAATAATTTTATTCAATTTGTTTATATGTATGCTACTAACCACAGTATATGTATATATTTAAAAAGTGGAGTTAAGGTGGGGACCAACAAGTTACATTGTGTTAGATTTTAAGCATTTTTAATGAGAAAAAATCTAATATACAATGTACGCAGTTTGGGCGTAACTTTTTAAATATATACATATACTGTGGTTAAATACAATTAGAGTTTACACTAACATGTTACATTGGGTTTAACAAAGAAAAGAGCAAAATTATTTTTGCTCCACTTTAAATATTAATGACATTTACAATTTGAATCAGTTAAACATAATATAAATCTTAATATATTTAATATTGTCATTACAAAAAATAAAGTTATTAATCCTATCAATATTGCTACTCCTATTGATCCAGCGACAATTGTAATTGCTAAGCCAACAATAGTTGTTATTATAGTACCTATTGCTGGGATTGCCAAACATTTTCCCAATTTACATATACATCTTTCTTTTGAACAAGGTGCATATAAAGATATAAAAGTTAAGAAAATTAGTGTTCCAACAGCAATTGCAAATCCTATCCAAAAAGCAGTAGTTATACCTGGGATTAATGCTAAATATGCATTATAACCAACTATTATTCCTAAGAATACTCCTATTATAGCAGTTATCAAACATTCACTATCATTCTTATTCATAATTTTCCTCCCCTTTCAAAAGCATTTTTAGTTTTGCTTTTAATATATTTTATGCATTCTTTGAAAGGCTTGTTCATTGCTTTGATTATAAAAATTTATTTTTATACATATATTTCTAACTGTTGACAAAATAATTCTTTTTTAGCAGTATATAAATTCAAATTATTATTACTTTTTAATATTTTTCTTACGGTCCATAAACCTAATCCATGTGTATTTGATTCATTCATTTTTGTACTATATCCTTTTTCGAATATTTTATCTATATCTAGATTTTTCTCTCTATATGTATTTTCAATAATTATAACATTTCTTTTAGCTTTTCTTTCGTTTATAAGTTTTATATTAATTATCTTTCTTGTGCATTCTTCTGCTGCATCTATTGCATTATCTAACAAAATTCCGACAATTCTACATAAATCATATGTTTTAATATCTTTACTGTCAAAATCTGGCATACATTCAAAATCAATATATATTTTTTTCTCTTTGGCTATATTATATTTTTTTAATAATAAAATATTTAAAGCTTCATTATCTGTTAAATCTGAGTTTAATCTTTCCAATTGATTAACTTCTTGACATTCACCAATTATTGATTTACTCATTGTTTTTATACCTTCTATATTGTTTGTACACGCATATCCATTTAAAGCCTGTAAAAAGTTTCCAAAATCATGTCTAAATCCTCTCAAACTATCATACAGCTCTGATAAATTTTTATTATGTACTTCTAATGAATTAACTTTTATATCGAGCTCCGTATTTTTTGTTATTCTTATAATATACTCTACGCAGATTATTGAAACCATTACTATAGAAAATATCTCCAATAAAAACATTGCATATGGAATTTCTGATATATGTTTTGTAATTTCAATAGCATTTAAATATACACATACAAATACAAGAGAAAATACCGCAGATACTTTCATTTTAATTCTTCTATCTATATTTTCATTCATTTTTATTGAGATATTATTTATTTTACAAGTTATGTATGCTAAATACTTAGATAAATTTGTAATAATTAAAGTAACTGTTTTATGTGTACATTGATCATAGTTTATATTATTATAATCTAACCAAATATTAGCTAGCATTTTAGATGAAATTAAATCTAATACTAAAATTAGTGATATATTTATTATCTCACCTAATATACATTTTGGATAATCTATTTTTAAAACGCACCTATATAGTATTATTGATACTATCGCATAATGAACAGTAATTAAAGGCATTTTATGAAAAATTAATGTTGCTAATCTAATTACTGTATTTAATACTATAAATAATGTCATTTTCTTTGATTCTAATTTAATATCAAATAACTGAGATATTAACATGATATCCAATATTGATGATAAAACCATTATTGATAAAACTGTACTAATACAACAAGCTGAATTATTAACAAAAAAATTTACTATTTCTTTCATATCTTTTTCCTCTTATTCTTTATTATAATTTTATTTAACATCAATATTTAACAAAAATCAACTTAAATCGTATTTCAAATTCTTTGATATTTCGACTTTTTTTTCATTTTATATAAATCAACTATTATTCTCTTTATTATTCTTTGTCATATTATCTAGCTCTTCAGCTCTTTTCTTCTGCTCCGAAACTGGAATCCATTGAAAATAAGAAGAAACAAATTCCCCATATTTAGTTTTGTCTTCTTTAAAACTAATATTTTTTTCTCTAAATTCTTCTTTCTCATTTATTTTCTCATCTTTTTTCTCTTCACCAAAAAACAAAATAAGCACACCTCCAATTATAGTATGTGCTTATTTCATATTAATATAATATTTTATAAAATATATTTTTACTTATGGTCCATCATCTTGCTCATCATCTGGTTCAACAGTATTATTTTTTATGTTATTAACTGTATTATTTTCTATAACGTTATTTTTTTGATTTTTATCTATTTCATTTTTAGCATTATTTGTAGTATTATTTATAATATTATTTGCAATATTGTTTTTATTTACTTCATTTTTAGGAATCTCATTTTTTGCAGTGTTAACTGTATTTGTTTTATTTTCAATACTGTTATTTTTTATATTATTTGTTATATTGTTTTCTATATTATTCACAGTATTATTTGTGACTTTATTTGTTTGATTTACTTTATTTGTATTGTTATTTTTCTTCTTATTTCCTGCTGTACAAGAAGTACATTGATCTGGTACAGTTCCTGGTAGGAAATATTCCGTATATGTATTTGAACAATTTGAAACTGCAGTTTTTCCAGATTTTGCACATATTGTCGCCTGCTTTACTTTTGAATTTTCTTCAAATCTTGTTTTTTCTAATGATGAATGGATGTTTTTCATTACATTAGACCATATCATTACAGCTGGACTTTTACCTTTATATTCTATTGTTTCACTTATATCATACCCATACCATGTTACCGCAGTATAATATGTTGTAAATCCGCAAAGCCATTTATCATAATTTTCATTTGTAGTACCTGTTTTAGCAGCGACGTCCATTCCTTCTATTTTACAAGCTTTAGCAGTACCATTTTCTCCTTCAACAGGTTGCTCTAGAAGTTTTTTTATAATATATGCAACTTCTTCAGAAATAACTTTTGTTTTTTTCTGATTAGTTTTAATAATTTCTTTTCCATTAGAATTTACAATTTTAGTATAAAATGTAGGCTCAATATATGTTCCATTATTAGCAATAGTAGCATATGCCCCAGCCATCTCTAAAGGTGTTATTCCTTTTTCTAATCCACCTAAAGCAAGCATTAAAGACTCATCTTTATCAGTTAAAGAGCTTATTCCCATTTTTTTCAAATACTTGATTGATGTTTTAGGAGTTATTTGCTCCATCATTTTTACAAATGGAATATTTTGTGATGATTCCAAAGCTCTTCTCACTGTTATTTCTCCAATATAATCATCATTATCTGTTGGAGAATATCCATCTTCTGTTCCATCTTGAAAAGTAGTTGGTTCATCTGTATATAAAGTAGCCGGCGTAAATACTTTTTCTGATATTCCAGGAATCAATACCGCTATTGGTTTTGTGGCAGATCCTGTTTGTCTATAAGCTTGTGTTGCTCTATTAAACCCTCTTGATGTTGTTTTTTCACCTAACCCTCCAACACAACCCAAAACTTGTCCATTTGTATGGTCAATTACTACCATTGCAGATTGAGTTTTATTTCCAGTTTTAGAAGAAGTTAAAATATACTTATTTTTATTATACTCCTCTTCTAATTTCTTTTGGATTTCTGTGTTTTCTGTACTATATATTTTTATTCCTGCCATATAAACATAATTTGTAGCAAATCTTGAGTCAATGTGTTTCTTTTTTGAAATATCTGATATAACTTCTGAAATCATTGCATCTGTGTGATATGAATATATTCCATTTGAAACAGTACTAAATTCGCCATTTTTAAAATTTAGACCTTGTTCAACTTCTTGTATAGCGTTATTATAATCATCTTGACTAATATGTTTAAGCTCTAGCATTTTGTTTAAAACCAATTTCGATCTTTTTTTAATTCTATCTGAATTATCTTTTTCATTAAACGGATTATACGAATTTGGAGAATTATTTATACCAGCTAAAAAAGCACATTCAGCTAAATCTAAATCTTTGACATTTTTATCAAAGTAATACTTTGCTGCTGCATCAACTCCATATGTATTAGGCGCCAAGTAAATTATATTAAAATATGATTCCAAAATTTCATCTTTACTACAAAATGTTTCTAATTCAACTGCTTTCACCCATTCTTCCATTTTTCTAGAAATTGAATTATCATTATTTCCCGTTAGATTTTTAACCAATTGTTGAGTTATACTACTTCCGCCAAAAGATGACTTTCCAAAATGAATAACATATGAGCCTATTGCCGCAGTTGTTCTCTTTAAATCCACACCTTTATGTGAATAAAATCTTTCATCTTCAATATCTATGTATGCATTTTTTAAATTATCTGGTATATATGATAATTTTACATTGCTTTTCTTTCGCTCTGATCCAATTGTTTCTAGGGTATTTTCGTTAGAATCAACAACTATAGAGCTTTCGTTTTTCATCATTGGCAATACCAGACTTCTCCAGTTAAAATAATTACACATTACATATATACTAAATATCAAATATGCAAAAACAAATACGGTATTAAAAATTTTTATAAATTTTCTTCTTCCATCAGACATAGGTTTTACTTTATCTTTTTTTATACTTTTATCTGTATCTTGTTTTCGTTTTGATTTTTGATTAACATTTGCTAACTTTGAATGTTTATTTTTTATATTCTTTTTATTATATTTATCACTTCTCAAAAAAACACCTTCTAATATTTACTATTTTTGTCATAATTTTACCATTATGAATATTATTTGGCAAGAAAAATAAATAATATAATTAATGCACATAATATATCAGGCTTTGCTCTAATATATTATGTGCATTTCTGCAACTTTTTTATTATACTAAACAATTTATATTTTTAATTATTTTCTCCGTTTCCAAAATTAAGCATATTTTTCATAGTTTTTTTTCTAATTCTTTGTATAGCATTATCTATTGATTTTACCGGAGAATCTAATTTTTGCGCTATTGTAGTGTATGAATTTCCATTAACTAGCTCTGTTAAAACTTGTCTCTCAAATGGACTAAGTGATTTTTCTATAAGATTTTCAACATCTTTATAATATTCTTTTTTAGTAATTGTATCTAGTGGATCTTCTATAACATTTGCGTCAAAAATTTCATAAATACTCGTATCATCATCCGAATCATCATATGCAGACATATTTAATGATAAATATGAATTTAACGGCATGTGTTTTTGTCTATTAGAGCTTTTAATAGCTGTTATCAACTGTCTTTCTATACAAAGATTGGCAAAAGATCTGAAAGAGTTTTGCTTTTCTACATCATACCCCTTTACCGCCTTATATAATCCAATTAATCCCTCTTGTATTATATCCTCTTTTTCTGCTCCAATTATAAAATATCTACTAACTTTCATATTCACAATTTCTTTATACCTATTAAGTAAAAAGTTTAAAGCTTCATTATCCCCAGATTTAATCTTCTTTATTAAATCTTCATCACTATCATTTGTATAACTATTTAGATTAGCATTTGTATCACTGTAATTCATAAGTTTTAGTCCTCCTGAAGATTTCCTCGTTTGCTATATGGCTTTATTATAATCATCTTATTTATTCAATGTCAAGTAATTTCTAAATAATATATCCGCTTTTCTAATATATATACCAATTTCCATTAAACTCATATACATAAAACTCTTGTGAATCTTTATTTGTCGTCTTTTCTTTTTCTTTTCCTTCTTCAGCAATTCCATCTCCTGTTATTGTTAATTCTACAGGTATTATATATGCTCTTGATATTTTTATATCACCTGCATCAGGATATGTTTCTTTTAATTGAATTTCAATATTCTCTATATCACTTGTATCTATCTTTGTTGCATCTCCCAATGAGTAATCTAATTGAATATTAGCCCCATATATAGCTTCATATTGAGAATAAACATCATCAAGGTTCTCCTTTGTTATTATCTCTGACATTTTCATAAAATCTGGATATGCTTTCAAATGTTGCTCTAAATCTCTATTTTTCAAACCTTCCATATAATATCTTATAGGTTGTTCATATACATCTTTACTTACTTCTCCTGAATTATTTGAATTCTTTTTTTGACATCCTGTTAATATACATATACTTAGTACTGTTATTGTCAATAATAACATTGTTTTTAAAATTTTCTTTGTCATATATATTCTCCTTCCATTTACTCCAAAATAAGATTATCATAATATATATTTTTTTTCAAGAGCCTATCTATTTTTTTGTACTATGTCAATAATATCTGCTATATATTCACTAATAACAGGAATATTAAGTCTTATAATTTTTTGCAATATATAAATAAGTATCGCTGAAAGTATTGAAAAACCAATGCCTATACCAATTCCTTTAATAATTCCAGAAAAGAAATTTTTAACAAAAAGTTTTTTTGTATTTCCCAAAACTTCTGAAAGCTCTAATATATTATTTTCTTCTATGTTTTTATTTAATTCTTTTATTTTCTTTAATAATTCCATTTCTAACTTTGTTTTTTTATGCATAAAACCACCCAATAGTAGGATGGTTCTATTTTTTATTTTTTATACTTTTATATGATTAAATTACTTACAAGTAAAATTTCATCATATACTGAATTCACTATTATATAACAAAAGCATGTATTCTAATTCTAAATAATTTGCTATATTGATTCTGATTTAATACTATTTGTAGTTTTATCTTCTATTTTTGATTTATCTTGTTTAATTTTATCTTGCTCTTCTTTTTGCTCTATTTTTTCTAGTTCATCAATAAGACTTTGTAATCTATTAATATCTTTTCCTATAATTTCATAATCTCTATTTGAAGTTGATTCTTTCAGATTTTTATTAGCTTTAATAATTGATTTTATTAAATCATCTTTATTTTCATAATTTTCGACTTCAATATTATAGCTTTGTGAAATAAGATTTTTTAGTGCTTTTTCTATATCATCTCCGCTTGCTATTTTATTTCCTGAAATAACAACAACCTTTTTTAAAATAGGTAATGAATTATTTTCGTTTAAATATTCTTGGTAAATTGATTCTACATAAATCATTTTATTATTTATAGGAATCAATGCAATATTTTTAGTTATTTTGGTACCAGAAACATTTAAACTTTCAATTTCTTTTGATATTTCTTCATTTTGACCAATTTGAGTATCTATTTGAATTGGACCAATCATCGAATTATCTGAACTATATCTATATAGTTTTAATTTCATTGCTCCATTTTCATATGATCCAATCACATATGCAGTTAAACTTTGTTTTCCATATATTGTATATGGTAAAACTAGACCCAAAGTATTTTCTGCATTATCTGAAGTCTTTACCAATGAATAATATGGCTCCATTTGAGTTGTTTCTGTTGTAAGAGAATTAGCCCCTTTTCCATATTTAGCAATATCCCAGATATCATTTGCTCTGTATATAACATCTGTTTCTGTATTATGATATCTTTTCAAAATTTCAGATTGAATATTATATAAAAATTCTGAGTATGTGAAATGTTCACTTATCTCTTCTGGAATTTTTTCGTCAATTCCTTTGAAAACATCTGGAAATGCCTTTTGGTAAGCCATTATTATTGGATCTGTTCTATCTGTTATATAAAAACTAATATCTCCATCATATGCATCAACCAAAACTTTTACTGAATTTTTTATATAATTTATTTCTTGTCCATCAACATTACTTTTTTGTGAATATGGATAATAATTTGATGTTGTATATCCATCTATAACCCATACAAGTTTACCACTTTTAGTAATTACCAAATATGGCGAATCATCATATTTAATATATGGTAATATTTTTTTAGCTCTTTCTAAGACATTTCTATTTGTTAATATCTTACTATTCTCATTCAAGTTTGCTGTAAAAGCTAAATTTACATCTCCTTTTGAAACAGCCAAAACCAATTTATCAAAACTATTTAAATACAATCCTGCATTCCCATCGTAAGAGTTTGTAGCACTTTTTGAAGAATCAATAGGATAATCAAATTCATTATTATTTTTTGCATTTGTAACAATTGTTTTGTTTGTTTCTAATCCAAAGTAAATTCGTGGATTAACAACATTTATTGCATTATTTGATGTAAAATCTTTTTGTAAATTTACCGGATTTCCATTTACATCTGTTTTTGAAGCAGATGTAACAATAACTCCATATCCATGTGTATTTTCATATGTTGAATTTGTATATGCATTTTCAGTTGAAGTAATTTCTCTTGGAGTTATATATACTAATGTATTTTTGTCATTTATATTATATAAACCAACTGATGTTGAAGTATATTTATATTGACCTTTATTTGTTAAAGTATTATTCAAAAGATTTAATATTTGCTCATTATTATTGGTGTTTATATTATTAACTACCTCATTATATTGATTCATCTCTTCGTTTGTTATTGTCCCAGAATCAACAACTTGAGTTTCATCTATATTTATTCCATATGCCGCTCTTGTATTTTCTATATTATATGAAATATATGTCTTTTCTTTTTCATATTCATTAGAATTTATAAAAATTTTATTATATCCGACTAATACCAAAATTAGTAATATTAAATATAATGGAACAGACGCAATACAAATAAATAATCTTCTATTTTTTTGTTTATAATATGCTGGAATTGCCATGAAAATTGCTATAATCATTAACAATGATAAACCTCTATATCCCCATACTTTTACAGATATCTCTGTTTGACCAGCACCAATCAATGAATAACTGTTTCCTGATTCACCTACTGTTATAAAAGATTGAGATGACAAGTTTTCAGCATTTATAAATGTTAACATTGCAATTAACACTACAATTACTTTCATATTATTTAATAATTGCTTTTTCAATGCTGAATTTTTAAATGTTTCTGAATTTATACCTGCAGAAAACTGAGTATTTATCAATATTATATAATAAATAACAGCATATAAGGTAACAATCGAAAAAGTAATTAGCATAAATATAATCATAGATTGCAAGAATGGCTGCGTAAATAAGTAATATCCCATATCATGACCATATATAAAATCTGATTTTCCAAAAGATGTTCTATTCAAAAAAAGAATTACTTTTTGTAATAAAATTTTTGAAGCGATAACACTTGTTATTGCAGATACTATAAAAGAAATAGATTTATTCGGAAACTTTGGTATATCTTTTTTTTCTTCTTCAAAAAATACTTTTAAACCATTTCTAATTCTTTTATTTGTTGTATACATTAATATATATATCCATAAAAAAGAAACAATAATAGTCAAAAATTTATATTTCACATCAGATTTAAATGAATTTATATAACCTTTTCCTATTTCTAATACTTGCAAATAGTTTCCTCTATAAAATATAAATGTAATTAATATACATACTATTGCAAATATTAATACGATAATAGTTCTTTTTGCACTATTATTTTTTCTTTTTTTCTTTACTTGTGGCTCTTTTTCTATTTTATTATTTTCAATATTTACCTTATTTTCTTGATTCTCTTCCAAATTTCTCACCTTCTATTTGTTATATTATACTATTTACAAAATCTGCTGAGTTAAATTTTTGCATATCATCGATTTGTTCACCTACACCAACGAATTTTATTGGCATATTATTTTCTGACACTATTCCTAGTACAGCTCCACCTTTTGATGTACCATCAAGCTTTGTTAATATTAATCCATTTATATTTACAGCTTCTTTAAATGCTTTTACTTGAAGTATAGCATTTTGTCCAGTAGTTGCATCTAATACCATTAATGTTTCCTTAGATACATCTGGTAGCTCTTTATCTATAACTTTATTGATTTTGATTAATTCATCCATTAGGTATTTTTTATTATGAAGTCTTCCAGCCGTATCTACAATTAATACATCTGCATTTTCCTCTTTGGTAATTTTTATTGCATCATATACAACAGAAGCAGGATCAGTCCCTTCATTTCTTTTTATCATTTTACAATCGGCTCTATTTGCCCAAATTTCAAGTTGCTCTACTGCAGCCGCTCTGAAAGTATCTGCAGCAGCAATTATAACTTTTTTACCTTCTTTTCTTAAATTGTTTGCAATCTTTCCTATTGATGTTGTTTTTCCAACTCCATTAACACCAACAACTAAAATTACAGATGGTTTTGTATCTAAATGCATTTCAGAATCTACAGAATCTAATATTTCTTGCATTTCAAGTCTAAGCTCATTTTTTACCTCTTCAGAATCCTCTATTTTATTTGTTTTGATTTTATCTCTTAAATTATCTATTATTTTTACAGATGTTTCCATTCCAACATCTGACATAATTAAAGCTTCTTCAAGCTCCTCTAAAAGCTCTTCATCTACTTTTCTAAAATTCTTAAAAACATTATTAACTTTTTCATTAAATGATTCCTTTGTTTTTGATAATCCTTGTTTTAATTTTTCAAAAAATCCCATATATGATATTCTCCATCCTTTTGTGTATTTATTTTCTCATTCATTATGAATGTCTATATTGATTATTTTATCATATTTATTATTTCTAATACAATAGTAATCATATAAATATCTTATTTTGTGTACAATTTTTATCTTTTAACAACTGATACAAATATCAATCAACTTACTAAAGTATATAATAATCTTCATAAATTGTAATAAAAATCCTAGAAACTTCTACGATATCTATGATAAATTATACGATAGAAAACTTTTACTTGACAAACCTTGTGAATATTATTACAATATGTGTGATTGTAAAAAAAATCAAAATTAAAGACGCTATTGTAGCTCAGTTGGTAGAGCAACAGATTCGTAACCTGTAGGTCGGGAGTTCGATTCTCCCCAGTAGCTCCATTTGAAAAAAACTTACGAACTTAATTGTTCGTAAGTTTTTATTTTATATAAATAATTATTAAAAAAGGAAAAATTACTACGGTAATATTTTATTTAGAGTGTTTTCCTTTTGATCTTCTAGGTTTATAATCATTATCATCGTAATTCATTAGTTCATTTTGTTTATTATAATCCTCATATTGATTTTCATAATTGCTCATGTCTGAATCATTATTTTCCAAATTATCCTTTGAGTAATCATTATTCATTTTATCTACCTTATATTCATCTTCAGGAGTACGATTATAATCTTTATCACCATATAAATTTGTAGTAGTATACGGATTATAATTAAAATTATCTTCATACTTCTTATCTTCTATATTTTGATTTGAATCAATTTGATTATTTTGTGTATCTTTATTTTCGTATTCATTTTTTTCACTTATATCATCGTTTGGTAATTCATCTTCATTGATTTTGTTTGTTTGATCGCTTTCACTCACAATTTTTGAATTTTTTGATGAATATCCATATAAATCATCATAATTTGAATCTTCTTGCTCAGTAGTTTCCTGTTTGCTTTTCTTTTTTGAAACAATAATTATAGTAATAATAGCAATTACAAGAACAACAATTATTCCTATTCCACCATATAAAATTAGATTATCATTTTTTGTTGTAGTTTCTGCAATATTTTTAATTGCAATTATTTTATATGTTATCGTTTCAGTTCCATCTTTTGAAGTTACCTTTATTTCTATTGTATTCTCACCTTGTTTAATACCGGTATTTCCTGAAATTTCAACCTTAGCTTCCTCATCATTAGCAACTGCACTAATATTTAAACTATTAACATTTACATCTAATATATTTACTTTATATTCTAATAAGTCTGTTGCAAATACTGGGCTTAAAGTATATCCATCAATTTTTAAACTTGACAATCCTAGAGCTACTTTTTCCTTTTTAGTTGCATTTATTGTATAAATTCTTGTTGTAGCATCTTCGGCCGTTACTGTTATTTTTATTATATTATCTCCTGCTTTAAGATTTTCATTTCCAGAAATTTCAACTTTAGATTTTGTATCATTAGGCTCTGCCTTGATTTCCAATTTTTCTACATCATCTTTATCTATAGAAACTGTATAATCCGTTATTTCTGGATCAAAAGTAGGATTAATTGAGTAGTTGGCAATCTCTAAAGTTTTCAACGCTTTATCAGAAGACTTAGCTGGCTCCTCAGTTGTTAATAAGCTTGTTTGTATATATCCAGTTGTGCCATTATATGTTACTTTACTCCAACCATTACTTCCAATACCCGTACGAGTAATACTTTCACCAGCTTTTAAGCTACCTATTTTTGCACTACTTGCACTATAACTTTTACGAACATTTATTTCTTTTTTAGCATACATTTTATCATTTGTATTTTTAAATGTAGGCTCTTCAGGCTCTTTTGTTTCTTTTGGTTCACTACTTTTTTCTGAAACAACAACTGTGACACTATCAGACACCTGTGTTGTAGCATTTGTAGTACCATCAGAAACATCTCCACTTAGAGATATTTTATATGATCCTGGCGTTTTTGATGAAAAGCTAACTGTAGATGTTTTTTTAGCATTTTCTCCATCATCTGTGTTTCCAACTATACTTTTATTTACAGCATCTCCTATTTTTAAATTCCATGCTGCTGCATTAATACTTACAGTTATTGTAGTGCTCTCTCCTGTTGAAATATTTTTTTTACTTGCACTAATACTAGCAGAAGCCGCTTCTACATTTGAAAAAATTGAATATATAAAAAATACAGAAATTATTATAATAATAGTTTTTAAAGTCTTTTTCATAAGTTCCTCCTCATATTTATTTTATTGTATATGTACCTAATAAATGTTTCTTTATTAATAATAAATCACCTGAATTTATTGAACCATCTTTATTTACATCCATAGCTTTTAACCTAGTTGGGTCATATACAGTTCCAGTACCCAATAGATGTTTTTTTAATGCTAATAAATCACCTGAATTTATAACATTATCTCCATTGCAATCTCCTAAGACATAATTCTCACTTGGAGTTGGTTGTGGATCTGGTGCTGGAGTAGGCTCTGGATTTGGAGTATCGCCTTTAATCAGATATTTATTTGCTATATATCCTTCTAATCCAACACTTGTTACAACCTTATCCCAATTAAATCCATTTGCATATGCAACATTCTCTTGAGTTACAGTGACAGTATTTCCTTTAAATAGGCTAGCTCTTATTGCACTTGAAGTATTTGGCTCTGACCTTAAGCTAACTGATGAATTAGCATTACATTGTACTGTCGCAATTTTATAATTTTTCTCATCTCCAGTATTTCCACCAGTACCAACTTCTGCTAAATATTTACTTGCTATATAACCTTGTGTTCCATTTGATAGCTTAACTCTCCACCAATTAAATCCATTAATATCATTGTATTTGTCTTTTTCAATTATATTAAGAACTTGACCTTTTATTAGAATTGTAACAGTCGATGTTCCTGATGTTCCTGGTCCATTTCTTAACTTAACACTTGTATTTGCAATTGCTGATACATTACAATTTGTTACATCATCTATTTGCTCTATATAATTTCTTGCTATATATCCCTTAGCACCTGAACTTAATACAATCTTATCCCAATAATATCCACCATTTTGACTTGTTGCACATTCTATTCTTAAAACTATATCTCCTGTATTAAGTTTAGTTAATACAGTTCCTATAAGTGATGGAGAGTTTCTAACTTGCACATTAGTACCTTTAATTCTAACATTTTGAGTTACAATACGTGAGCTATCTGGTGAAGTACAAACTTCACTTGGCATATTTTCATAAACAGGAATTACAAAAGTAAAACTATTATTCAACATATTTAATTCAGAATATGATTTCCTTACAGATTGAGCTTCAGTTTGTGCAGCACTAATATTAGCCATATATTGATGATAGTATAAGCTTCCATCTCTATTGTCAACATCATATTTCTGCAAATATAATGTTGATTGTCCAACATTTATGTATTTACTTGCAATAAATTCTGCTCCACCTCTTATAGAAGCTTCTGGATTATTCCACTTTTTATTGCTTGCATATGACAATGCATTTCTTATAACCTCCTCTTTAGTTTCTCCAGATGCATTTATATTACAGAAATTATAGCAACCATAATACCCACCATATGTACCAGTTGCAGTTGAACCTGGCACAGAATTCTTTCCTTGCTCTAATACAATTCTTGAAGCTAAATGATATGGACTAATATTTGCATTTTGAGCAGCTTCTAAAATTACCTGTGCATATGATTTATTAATTACCCCCTGTGATCCATCTGTTTTTACATATGTTATTGTAGAGCCATTTGCCCATGGCGCTGAAGAAAGAATTTTTTGTACACCATCTATATTCTGTGTACTTGAATCATATGACAAATTCTCAAACTGAAATATATCATCTTCATAAATCCAATTACGAGGATCCATATAATATGAAACTGCAGTTTCTGATGCACATCTCCATTTACCTGTATCATACTTTTTATTACCACATGTGTTACAAATCCAAGATCCTGATTTATCGTAATATACTAGATTTCTACCATGTGATGCTGTTGTTTCATTTTTTATAACCTGATTCCAATCCAAACCTGTATATAATATCTTAAATTGCCAATTTGGATGTTTAGATTTTAAATCTTCTATTAGATTTTGATATCCAGGATACTTACTTATTCTTTCCTTTGAATATGATTCTATTGATTGAGCAGCATACGCTTTTCTTAATATCAAATTTGATATAATTATATATGAAATGAAAACTACTAAAATTACTAAAATTACTACTTTTTTATTAAAAATACTTCTTTTGGACATTTTTTTAGTACCTCCTCTTTTGCGTTTTTATTCAGTGATAGTATATCATTATTCATTATTCAAAGTCAATTACTAAATTTCTTCCTTTTTTTCCATTTTTAACACAAATTCTTACAGAAAAAGGATATTCTCTAAGAATACCCTTTTTATGAAAATATATAAAATTTATATGATTTTTTTAAAAATCTATATATTCTAATTCATTAATAGCATCTGAACATTTTATAAAAAATATTCTTTTATCTTTTTTTTCAATGCCATTCAGTAAATTTTTAAAAACTATCTTCACTTTCTCATCTATATTTTCTACTTTTTTCAATTGCTCATCTGCATTTTTCAAGCTCTCTATTGAATTTTCCCAATTATCAATTAAAACATAATAATATGATTCATATATTTTTTGTTTTGTTTTTAATATATATAATTTATTTTTATCATAATTTATCTTTTCTAAAATCAAACAAATATTATAATATAAATCTGATGAATCTTTTATAAAATTTTCTTTACTTTCGTCTATAGAATCAACTATTAGTTTATCTATACTCCCGATTAACTTTATCTAAATCATCTTGACTTACTTCGCTCTTTGTCTTTAAATCACTTTCAATTATTGCCCATGATACATATAAGTCTTCTATTCCCTTTTTTATTTTCTGCCAATCTTCATTATCATTTTCATTTATTTCTTTATATTGCATTGACATACTTACTATTTTATCATTACTTTGACTATCATTGTTTTTACCTGATTCCTGATTATTACTATTTTCTCCACTGCTTACATTATCAGATTTTTTATTATCAACACTACTTTCTGATCCATTTGTTTCAACTCTTTCGCTTTGCTCTTCCACTTTTTCGCTTTTTTCAATATTACCAACTAAATAAGATAAATATTCCGAAACTTTTTTATCCATATATTGAATTTCTACAGAAATTTTTTCATCTATTGTTTGACTATTTTTATTAAAACTACATCCTGTTAAAATTATAATTAATAAAAAAATATTAACTATAGTGTATATCTTTTTTATAATATCACCTCATGTTCAAAATAATTTTTATTATTTTTTCACAAAAAAGGTATTTTATACAGCGAATATATAAATAAAAAAAACAAATAATAAAAAAAACAGATAATAAAAAATTATTAATTTAGTTATCATTAAACTTAACTTTTAATATCTGTAATATTGATTTAAGGAGATTTAAGATGGTTTCAAGCCTAAAATTATATAGTACAAATACTAATGAAATTGTACAATTTCTTAACTTATTCTATTCAAAATCAATACAATTATCAAATCCTTTATACTGGGAAAAATCATATTCTAATCCCCTAGAAATGTCGGATATTATCTCAGCTTTTATAGATAATAATGAGTATTTTCCTAATACGAATATGTGGGTAAGTATTGATAAAGATGTATTTATAAATATTAAAGATGACAATTATAATTATTTTATACAATATTTATATGAAAGATATCCATATTAATCTAAATACTATGATTAATATGGATATCTTTTTTAAATTTTATATATTTTTTCTTTATAATGCTCAAATTCAAAATCATTTAATATATCTTGTGCATTAATAGTTGTTATTTTTCGTATATATTTATTATCTCCAGAAATATGTATCAAATTTTTAATTATTTTATCAATATTTTCATATATAGTTCCTTGTTTGTGGGTATCTGAACTTAAAAAATGTATTAGTTTATTTTTTAATAAAATCTCAGCTGTAACTTTTGCCTTTTTTCCATATAACCCCATGAAACTACCGTAATTTGATTGTACTAAAATTCCCAAATTCATCATTTTTAATAATTCGTCCGGATTTTCTTGTATATATATATATCTTTCAGGGTGTGCCAAAACAGGTATAGCTCCTATTTCCTTTAATTCGAATATGATATTTTCAAAATTCAGTATTCTATTAGAAAATGGCAACTCAAATAAAATATACCTACTATTTGCTAACGAGGAAATATCACATTCTTGCAAAATTTTTGGAGTATTATCTGTAAGCATAATCTCATTTCCTTGATGTAAATTAACTATTATCTCTTCTCTATACAAGGATTGTTTCAACTCATTTATTTTTTCACTAATTAAATCTTTAGTGTTTTCATAATAATTTTCTATATAATGAGGAGTTAATATTATATCTGAAAAACCTGCCTCTTCAGCTTTTCTCAATATATTTAATGTATTTTCTAATGAATCTGATCCATCATCAACATTATTAAGTATATGAGAATGTATATCTATCATTTTTATCCCCTATCTTTTTTATCTCTTTCTGTCAAATATTGGCTTAATTGTTTTAAAACCTCATTTATATCAACATCTTTCTCATTTTTATTTTCTTCTATTTCATTTTTAGATGTTTCAACCGTATTTAATTTTCTTTTAACTTCTTTAATTTCTTTATCTTCTATCTTTTTTGTAGGCGTAATTTTCTTAGTTAATTTTTCTATTATCTTATTATTTCCTTTTTTTGATGTAATCATAGCATTATCATAATAATATCCAACTCTTGTTACCTTCTTAGCTGTTGGTATTTTATTTAATATTACACCAGCTATTTTTCCACCAACATTTGTTATATTTCTTTTTACTTGATTTAAATCATCAATTTTTGTTAACTTGTGTGCAGTTACAATTAATGTTGTATCAACAAATTTTGATAAAATTATAGCATCAGTAACAATTGTACTAGGTGTTCCATCAAATATAATTATGTCAAATACTTTCTCTAAATATTTAATTAAATCTACCATTTTTTGGCTTGTTAATAGCTCTGAAGGATTTGGTGGTACTATTCCAGATGTCATTATATATAAGTTATCTATAGTCGTATTTTGAATATACTCTCCAACAGAATCTAGCTCACTTTCTTTTGTAGTAGTTATCAAGTAATTTGATAATCCTTTAGTATTATTAACTTCAAAAATACTATGTTGTCTTCCTTTTCTCATATCTGAATCTACAATTAATACTCTTTTTCCTGCTTGAGCAAAAGTTACTGCTAGATTTGCAGATATCCAGCTCTTACCTTCTCCGGGCACTGTACTTGTTACTAATAATGATTTTAAATTTCCATTAACATTCATAAATTGAATATTAGTTCTTAATGTTCTAAAAACCTCAGAAATTTGCGTCTTTGGTGATACAAATGTTATTAATTCATTTTTCATTTTAGTATATACCTCCCTTTTTACTTTCATCATTTACAAAAGGTATTGAAACCAATGCCGTAAGCTCTGTATTTCCCTCAATTTCTTCAGGATCTTTAATGGTATTATCAAACATATTTGATATTAATACATATATTACAGATATAACTAATCCTATTACAAAGAATATTAATATATCTCTTAAATGATTTATATTACAAGGTACAATTGATTGTTCAGCCTCATCTAATATATACACATTATCAACATACATTTCTGATACTTTTGTTGAAAAAACTTTTGTTAATTCATTTGCAACTTTCATTGCTTTAACAGGATCTTCGTCTTTAACTGTTATCTTCAACATTTCAGTATCATCAATTTCACTTACCGTTATTTTTTGCATAAGAGTATCTTCGCTGTCATTAATTTGTAAGTTATTGATAGTAGTTCTTAATAAAGATTTGCTCTTAACCAATTGACTATATGTTCCTATTAAACTTTTAGCCAATCCAACATCTGATGAAGTAATTGCTTTTTTGTCATTTGCTTCTGAACTCTCAGAAGCCTTTACAAGCACCAACGTAGTATATGATTGATACTTAGGCTTTACAAAATAAAATGAATATATTCCCCCTATTATAATTGCAACAATAGTTATTGCTATTATATGTAATCTTTTGTTCCAAAAAATGTTTATTAATTTTTTTAAATCTAACTCTTCCATCGTTATCCTCCATTTTTATGAGTTTAGAAAATATATTATTACATTTTCTGAAATACATTAATTATTTATACTATAGAAAAACCTAACTTTAATTTATAATTAATCATTATCTATATGTTAAATAATTATATAATATAAAATATTATGCATCTTCTATTATACATAATATTTGTACCATTTGGCAAGTATTTTGACCAAAATAATGAAAATACTTTGGTATTACCTATATAATTCCATGGTTTACATATATTATTTTAACTTTCACATATGATTTTTTATAAAATTTAACTATCTAATACGATTTCAAAAGAAACCCTTCTTAAATCTTTATTAGCCTCTATAACTCTAATTCTTACTTTTTGCCCTATCTTATATACCTTATTTGTTATCTCACCAATTAACAATTTTCGATCTTGATCATATATAAAATACTCATTTCCCAGATTCTCAAATCTAATTAATCCTTCAACAGTATTTTCTAGCTCTACAAACATTCCAAAAGATGTTATGCTTGAAACAATCCCATCATATTCTTCGCCAACTTTACTTTGCATAAATTCAGCTTTTTTTATATCTTCACTATCACGCTCAACTTTCTGAGCAATTTTTTCTCGTTCAGAAGATTGCTCTGCATAATTGACTGATTGCTCAAAATATTTATTTAAAACTGTATCTTCTAAAAGATAATTATTATCAATATATTTTGTAATTATTCTATGAATATATAAATCTGGATATCTTCTTATAGGTGATGTAAAATGACAATAATATTTGCTTGCAATTCCAAAATGACCTTTATTAGTACTTTCATATCTTGCCACTTTTAAAGTCCTTAATATTAAATTTGAAACAACTCTTTCTTCAGGAGTTCCTTTAATTTTTTCTAATATATCCGCAAAAGCTTTTGGGTGAATATTATCTTTATTATATTTTACTTTATATCCCAAATTAAATAAAAATTTATTTAATTCATCTATTTTATCTGGATCTGGACATTCATGAACCCTATATATAAAAGGTGCCTCTAGCCAATAAAACTTCTCGGCAACTACTTCATTGGCTATAAGCATAAATTGCTCAATAATTTCATTTGCAAAATTAATTTCGTATTTTTTTACATCTATTGCAACTCCATTTTCATCCAAAATAATTTTGCTTTCTGGAACATCTAAATCTAAAGAGCCTTCTTTTTTTCTTTTTTCTTTTAATATTTCAGCAAGTTCAGCCATATACTTAAAATTGTTTAAATATTGCATATATGGTTTAATGATTTCCAATTCATCATTTGAAGTTTCTTTTTTATTTATATAATTTATTATTTTAAAAACATTTGTATATGACATTCTTTCTTTTACATTAATTACTGATTTTTGTATATCTGAAGATATTACTTTTCCGGATTTGTTAATTTCCATAATAACTGATAAAGACAATCTATCTTCTTTCGCATTCAAACTACAAATTCCATTTGATAATTCTTTCGGTAACATTGGTATAACTCTATCCATCATATAAATACTAGTTCCTCTGAAAACTGCTTCTTTATCTAAATTAGATCCTTCTTTTACATAATGACTAACATCTGCAATACTAACAATTAAAGTATATGTACCTGAATCATTTTTTTCCACACAAACAGCATCATCTAAATCTTTTGCATCTTCTCCATCAATAGTAAATAGAGTTTTAGCTCTTAAGTCTAATCTGCCTTTTAGCTCTTTTTCAGATATCTTTGTACTAATAGATCTTGCTTCTGATAATACATTTTCAGGAAATTCATTTGGTATGTCATATTCCTTTATTAATGACAACATATCAACTCCTGCCATATCAATATTTCCAATAACTTCTACAATTTTTCCCTCAGCCTTTTTATCTTTTTCTGGATACTTGGTTATTTTAACAACTACTTTTTCTCGTTTTTTTGCATTACCAAAATTCTTTTTTGATATAAATATATCAGTTCCAAATTTTTTATCATCTGGAATAACAAATCCGAAATTCTTGCTTGGTTCAAATATTCCAACTATTGTATCTTTAGCTCTTTTCAATATTTTTACAACTTTACCTTCTATATGAGAGCCGCTTTTTTCTTGTTCTATTATTTCTACAACAACCTCGTCACCATTTAAGGCTGTATTTGTATTTTTTCCAGCTACATATATTTCATATTCTTCGTTATCACATTTTACAAAGGCAAATCCTCTTTCATTTATTGAAATTATTCCTTTTTTATATTTTTTATCATCAGCCAAAGAATATTTTCCTTTTTTATTCACTATAATTTTATATTCAGAAACTAATGATTTTAGTATATTAATAAATTCTGCATAATCATCTTTTGGTACGCCCATTAATGTTGCAATCTCTTTTGCTTTCATTGGGACATATGTTTCGTGTGATATAAATCCTAATACTTTTTCTTTTTGACTTTCCATTTTTCTTAATTTTATAACTAGAAAATTTAATTTTCTAATTATTTTCTCCTTGTATAATATTTATTTAGGTTTTTAAAAGGCTACCTATAAACCTTGTAAATATTATTTTATTATATTAAATAATAATGGGGAATTACATAATTTGTAATTCCCCATTATATTTTATATACTATTTACACTAACAATATAAAACTTAATCCTACAGTTGCTACTGCAAAAAGGATACTTAATATTGCTGTTGCTTTTTTTAATGCACCATCTTTTGTTCTACCCTTATTTTTTTCATAAAAGTTATTGGTTGTAGAACCTGTGATTGCTCCCGAAGCACCTTGGCTATCTTTTGCCTGTACTGTTGCTAATATAATCAAAACTATACAAATTATTATATACAATGCAATTGCTATATTTTTTAATACTGTCATATTTCTCCCTCATTTCATAAAATTCTCTTTTGTCATGTATCATTTTACCATATGATTTTTTGAATTGCAATTATTTTTATGCAGTTTCTTCTTTTTTATTTGTTGTTTTCCTTTTTATAGTATTTTTATCATCAATTTTTCTATTTTCGTCTATTGTTATTATTGGTTTTGAATTTCTTTCTATAGTTTCTTTGGTTATTAGACATTTTACTATTTTAGGGTTTGATGGTATTTCAAACATTATATCTCTCATAATATCTTCCAAAATGGATCTTAAACCTCTTGCTCCTGTTTTTCTTTCTATTGCTTTATCAACTATCGCTTCTAATGCTTCATTTTCAAATTCAAGCTCTACATTATCCATTTCAAATAATCTTTTATATTGCTTTATTAAAGAATTCTTTGGTTTTGTTATTATGTCTAATAATGCTTTCTTATCTAAAGCTTTCAATGTTGCAACAATAGGTAGTCTTCCAACAAATTCAGGTATTAGACCAAATTTTAATAAGTCTTGTGGTAATAAATCCTTTAATACTTCATCATCATCTCTTTTAATCTCTTCAAAATTCGTACCAAATCCAATTGATTTTTTACCAGTTCTATCTTTTATCAAATTTTCTAGTCCTTCAAAAGCACCTCCACATATAAATAATATATTTTCTGTTCTAATTTGTATAAACTCTTGATGTGGATGTTTTCTTCCTCCTTGTGGAGGTACAGAAGCAACAGTACCTTCAACTATTTTCAATAATGCTTGTTGTACTCCCTCTCCACTTACATCTCTTGTTATTGATGGGTTTTCAGATTTTCTTGTTATTTTATCTATCTCATCTATATATATAATTCCTTTTTCCGCTTTTTCAACATCATAATCAGCTGCTTGAATTAATTTTAATAATATATTTTCTACATCTTCTCCAACATATCCTGCCTCTGTTAATGTTGTAGCATCAGCTATAGCAAATGGCACTTTTAGAATTTTAGCCAAAGTTTGTGCTAATAGAGTCTTTCCACATCCTGTTGGACCTAGTAATAATACATTACTTTTTTGTATTTCTACATCGTTTTTCAATTCTTTATTTCTTTCAGAATTACTAATTCTTTTATAATGATTGTATACAGCAACCGATAATGTTTTTTTAGCTTCATCTTGACCTATAACATAATCATCTAGTATAGCCTTAATTTCTGCTGGAGTTGGTAGTTTTTCATCTTCTTTTAATGCATATTCTATATCATCTTCATATATTTCGTCTTCTAGGATATTATTGCAGGCTTTTATACATTCATCACATATAAAAACACCTGGACCAGCTATTAATTTTTCTACAGCATTTTGAGTCTTTCCACAAAATGAGCATTTTACATTATTATTATTTTTATTACTATTTGACATGATACCTCCTAAAATTATAGATTTTAAACTCTCTTATCTAATATACCATCAATTAATCCATATTTTAGTGCTTCCTCTGCAGTCATGTAATTATCTCTTTCTGTATCTTTTTGAATTGTTTCTAAGCTTTGACCAGTTCTCTCACTCAATAATTTGTTTAATTTATCCCTAGTTTTTACCATATGATCTGCATGTATTTTTATCTCTGTTGTTTGTCCTGAAAGACCTCCTCCGCCTATTAATGGTTGATGTATTAATATTTCTGAATTTGGTGTTGCAAATCTTTTTCCTTTTTCTCCTGAAGCTAATAACACAGCCCCCATACTTGCAGCCATTCCAACACATATTGTAGAAACTGGGCATTTTATATAATTCATAGTATCTACAATTCCCATACCATCTGTTATAGAGCCACCTGGGCTATTGATATATAAAAATATCTCTTTTTCTGGATCTTCAGACTCTAAAAATAATAACTGTGCAATTACTAAACCTGCTGACGCACTATTTACATCTTCTCCTAAGAAGATAATTCTATCTTTTAATAATCTTGAGAAAATATCATAAGATCTTTCTCCTTTAGATGTTTGTTCAACAACATATGGAACTAAACTATTTTTTTCTAGCATATTTTGCCTCCTTGTTAATTAATTATATGAATTTTATAATATAACTGTTTATTTTTCAATAGATAAATTTAAGTATTTACAAAAAAGTTAGAGACATAATACAATAATAAAATTTTGCCTCTAACTTTCTTCATTTATTTCTCTGTTTTTTCTGCCTTATTTTCTTTTTCAGATTTTTTTGCTTCACTAATCTTTGCATTATCTACTATAAATTGTATTGCCTTTTCTGTAGTTATATTATTTTTTAAGTAATCTTTTAGATTTTCGTTATTTAATAACTCTTCTTCTTTTTTACCATAATTTGCAGCCATTTCTTTGATTTTTTCTTCTATTTCTGCATCTGTAGCTTCGATTTTTTCTGCTTTAACTATTGCTTCAAGAACCAATCTTGTTTTTACAGATTCAGCAGCTTGGCTTTCATATTCTTTTCTCATATCATCTTCTGATTTATTTAACATTTTTAAATATTGCTCTAAATTTAAACCTTGATATGCTAATCTACCATCAATCTCTTTTAATATATTATCTATTTCAGTTTCTATCATTCCTGATGGAATATCTATTGTTGTATTTTCACTTACAGCTTTTATTGCTGATTCTTCTAATTGATATTTAGCTTGATTTTTCTTTTCTTCAACTAATTTTTCTTTTATACTTGCTTTTAGCTCTTTTAATGTATCAAATTCGCTTACATCTTTGGCAAATTCATCATCAATAGCTGGTAATTCTTTAACTTTAATTTCATGTAATTTTACTTTGAAAGTAGCATCTTTTCCAGCTAATTCTTTTGAAAAATATTCTTCTGGGAATTTAACATTAATATCTTTTTCTTCATTTATTTTCATTCCAATTACTTGATCTTCAAATCCTGGAATAAATGTTTTGCTACCTATTTCTAATTCATGCTTCTCAGCTTTTCCACCTTCAAAAGCTACTCCATCAACAAATCCTTCGAAATCAATTACAGCAATATCTTTATTTTTTACAGCTCTATCTTCTACTGTTACTAATCTTGAATTCTTTTCAGCCATACGTTCTAATTCTTTTTTTACATCTGCTGCCATTACAGAAACATCACTTTTTTCTAATTCAATACCTTTGTATTTTCCTAATTTAACTTCTGGTTTTGTTTGTACAATTGCTGTAAAAATTAAATCTTTTCCTTTTTCCATTTGAGTTATTTCTATTTCTGGTCTACTTACAGCATCTATATTGTTTGCTTTTAATTCATCTTCATATATTTCAGGTACAATTTCATTAAATGTATCTTCATAGAATATAGATGCTCCATATGTTTTTTCAATTAAAGACATGGGTGCTTTTCCTTTTCTAAATCCTGGAATGCTAAAGTATTTTGCTGTTTTAGCATATACTTTCTTCATTCCTTCATCAAATTTTTCAGCTTCCACTGTAAAAGTTAATTTTACTTCATTTGTTTTATCTGTCTTTTCTACTTTAATACTCATTACTATTCATCCTTTCAATCTCTAAAACTAGCTTTCTCATTATAACACATTTTTCCAATTTTGCAATACCAAGTTTTTTATTTTATTTGTTTTTAAATATTTTTTACATGTTATCAGATATTTTTTCCATATCTTTAATTAATATCTTCATTTTTTCTTCAAGAATTTTATTAATGCTTATATCATGTTTTAAATCTGAAAATACATCTATAATATGAATTTTATATTTGTTATAACTTTTACTTATTTCATTTATAAAATTACCTTTTTTGTAGTTTTCTATTGTTAGAGGCTCACTTACAACAATTTCAAGTTTTGATTTTTCTATTTTAGCAATTTCTTTAATTAAATCATCTAATTGATCATAATAATTATTATAATTTATATATAATAATACTTTTTTTGATTTGAAAGCCTTTTCTATTTCTTTCCTAATTTTTATATATGTTTTTATATCTTTAAGCTCATTATCTTTTAATATTTTTTTTACTGATATCTTTATAAAATTCAATTTAGATTTTGAACTTTCTTGTATTATTTCTTCATCAATGTCATTATCGAAATAAATAACATTAACTTTATCTATCTTATCATTTGTCCATTCGAAAATTTCTTTTTTATCATCAACCTCTGATTTTTCTTTGCTTTTTTTAAAGTCATTTTTTATAAAAAACAATTCATATCTTTTATTTTCTTCATTCATATCTATATATAACTTGTCAAACATTTTCTTTCCAGCATCTATTAACATGCTCCCAATGCCTTCATTTCTTATATTTTTATCAACATATATAAGCTTTATTTCTTTATTCTTGTCAATACTTATAAATCCTTCTATAATATCCTCTTCTGTATATAAAATAGTAGTACTATTTTTATCTAATAATTGATTTTCTGTTTCATTATATTTAATTGTTAAAACTTCGCTACTAACTTTTTTGTTATTAGCAATATACGCTCTTTTCCACAAATCCATTATAGTATCTATATTTGTATTTTTCATTTTTTTAAGCACATATATCCCTCTTCCTATTTTAACTGATTTTGACTAATTTGAAATCTAAATAATCTGCACTTACGAGGTTAAACTCTATTTCTCCCACTTCACCAGTTACAGCGTCTAAATGCGATTTTCCATGTAAATGTCCATAATAACATCTTCTAATATTATATTTTTTAAATATCTTATAGAATTCTAAATGATTATTCTCTAATAACACTGTTTTTACAATTGGCGGATAATGCATAAATGCAATTATTTCTTTTTCCATTCCAAATTTTTCAATTGCGCTATTTATAGATAGCTCTAACCTCTGACTCTCTCTGTTTATCATTTTTTTACTATTTTCAGATTCTTGGAAAGACCACCCTCTTGTTCCTACAATTATTTTATTTTCAATTTCAAAAGAATTATTATATAGAAAATCTATAGTACAAAAATCTTTTTCTTCTAAGTACTTTTTCATACTTGTTACAGTTGTCCACCAGTAATCATGATTTCCTTTTAATAAGATTTTCTTGCCAGGTAATTCATTCAAATATTTGAAGTCCAAATATGTATCTTCTAAATGCATTGCCCATGAAAAATCACCAGGTAATATTACAGTATCATTTGCTTTAACTTTTTTTAGCCAATCTTCTTTTATTTTTAATTCATGATTTTCCCAATTTTTTCCAAATATATCCATTGGTTTATCTTGACTAAAAGACAAGTGTAAATCTCCTATTGTATATATTGACATTATATTCTCCTTTATTCTAATTTTAAGTTAGGAACTGCATTTAATGTTAAATCTGATATTTTTCCATTTATAAATTCGTAATATCCTGCACTTGCGATCATTGCAGCATTATCAGTACAAAGCTTTAATTCTGGATAATAAATCTCATAGCCATCATTTTTTAAATTTTCAAAGCTAGCTCTTATATAACTATTTGCTGATACTCCTCCTGCTAAAGCAATTTTATTTATATTTAAAATCTTAGCTGCTTCTAAAGTATTATTTATTAGCTCTTCAGTTACAGTTTTTTCAAAGCTTGCACATAAATCAGCTTTATTTACATCTGGATTTTTATGATGTAAGTTTATAACTGATGTTTTTATCCCACTAAAACTAAAGTCTAAATTCTCAAAATGGGTTTTTGGTAATACAATATTAGCATTTCCTTCTTTGGCTAAATTATCTACTTTTGGACCACCTGGATACCCCAGTCCAATAACCCTTGCAACTTTATCAAATGCTTCACCTATTGCATCATCTCTTGTTTTTCCCATTATTTCAAAATCTTTATAATTTTTTATATGTACTAAATGTGTATGACCTCCAGATATTACTAAACATAAAAATGGAGGTTTCAAATTTGGGTTTGTTATATAATTAGCAGCAATATGACCCTTAATATGATTTGTTCCTACTAATGGTTTGTTTATTGCATAACTTAATGCTTTTGCATATGAAACACCTACTAATAATGCACCTACTAAACCTGGTCCATATGTGCATGCAATTGCATCTATATCATCAAATGTAACATTAGCTTCTTTCAATGCTTGTTTTGTTACATTTGATATGTTTTCCACATGCTTTCTTGAAGCAATTTCTGGAACTACACCTCCAAATTGCGTATGAATTGCAATTTGAGTATTAATTACATTTGAAAGTACGTTTCTTCCATTCTTTACTACAGCTACTGATGTTTCATCACAACTAGATTCTATTCCTAATATTGTTATATCTTTCATTTTTTACCTTCTTTTACATTCTTCTTTTACATTGATATTTTAAATATAGCTCCAACTAAACTAATAAGGGCATTATATACGTCTACTATTGCTGGAGAAATAAATGTTCCTGCTAATCCAGTAATCCATAATACTAAAAATATTATATAAAATATCTGCTCATTGTTTTTAAACCACATATCTGCTTTATATGGTAAAAAACCGCTTAATACTTTTGAACCATCTAATGGTGGTAATGGAATTAAATTAAATAATCCTAAACCAATATTCATTAATATTATTGATTGTAATATAGCTATGATTATTCGTGCTGTATTATAGTTTACATTCATTAGGACATTAAATTTCACTAACAAAGCTGTAATAATTGAAAATATTATGGCTAATATAAAATTGGATACTGGTCCTGCCAAAGCAACAATTGCTTCAGCTTTTTTTATTGATATATTTTTATTAAAATTTCTAGAATCTATTTGTACAGGTTTTCCCCATCCAAATCCAAGAAACAACAACATAAAAATTCCAATTGGATCTAGATGATTAAGTGGATTTAACGTCATTCTTCCTTGTAGTTTTGCGGTATCATCTCCTAGTTTGTACGCTGCAAATGCATGAGCATATTCATGAAATGTTATTGCTAATAAAACACCTGGTATACTAATTAACAAATTTAATAATAAAGATAAATCTGACATATATCTAACAAGCATTGTACAAACACATATAGCTAAAATAATATAAATTATTTTTTTATTATTATAAAAAAACATAAATCACCGTTCCTTTACCTTTTTTATATTGGATATTATATATTAGAATTTCTATAAAGTAAAGAATTAATTAATATTTGAATATTGTTTTTTTTACATAATTCAACATTTTTATTCATTCTTTAGTTTTATTTTATTATATAGCACATTTCGCATAAAATTTTAGCCCAATGAAAGATTACACATTTTTCTCATTTCTTTTGCATGCTCTAATGCACTTTTAGTAATATCTCCACTTGAAATTCGAGCAATCTCTTCTATTACTTCATTTTCATCTAATAATTTTATTGTTGTAAATGTTCTTTGATCTAATACTTTTTTACTTATATAATAATTTGCATCACCTTGTACTGCTATATTAGCTTGATGTGTTATACATATCACTTGATGTTTTTTTGAAATGATTTTTATTTTTTCTCCTACACATTTTGCAGCTTTACCACTTATTCCTGTATCAATCTCATCAAAAATTAGTACTGGAACTTCATCTGTATCTGCTAATACGGTTTTAATTGCAAGCATTATTCTAGACATTTCTCCTCCTGATGCAATTTTTATTAGTGATTTTTCTTCGTCACCAATATTTGTGGATATTAAAAATTCTATATCATCTAATCCATTTTCTGTATATTCATTATTTTCCTCATATTTAATACTTACATTAAATCTAGCACTTTTCATTTCTAAGTCTTGTAGCTCTTTATTTATCTTTTCATTTAATAACTTAGCATTTTCACATCGTACTTTATGTAATATTTGAGATTTCTTTAACATTTCTATTTTAATTTTTTCAAGCTCAGATTTTAATTTTTCATTATGTGCTTCCATATTTTCAATTTTATAAATCTCGTCTTCTACTTGTTTTTTATAATCTAATATTTCTTGAACACTATTGCCATATTTTCGTTTTAAATCATAAATATAATCCAATCTTTTCTCAATCTCATTTCTTTGTTCCTCATCAAAAGACATATTTTCATTCATTCCAGAAATATCTCTTGCTAGCTCTTGAACATCGTAATATATATTTTTTAGTGCTGATAATTTTGCTCTATATTCATCATCAATGTCCTCGATTTTTTCTAGTGCTTTTATTGATGCATTTATTCCATCTATAACAGCATCACTTAAATTAGCATCAACTTCATTTAGACTTGAAAATATTTTTTCTGAATTCATCATCTTTTTTCGCTCTATTTCAAGGTTATTTTCTTCATCAACTTTTAAATTTGCATTTTCTATTTCATTAAATTGATATTTAAGTAAATCTAATCTTCGCTGCTTTTCTTTTTCATCTCCATAATTTTCTTTAAGCTCTTTTTTTATCTCATTATACTTAATATATAAATTAAAATATTCTTCTTTTTCATTTAATATATTTTTACCAATAAAATTATCTAAATATTTTATATGCTCAGATTTTGACATTATTGTTTGATTATCATTTTGTCCATGAATATCAATTATTTTTTTCATAAAATCTTTTAATTCATTTACGGTTACCAATCTTCCATTTATTTTACAAGAGCTTCTTCCATTTGTATGAATTTCTCTTGATACAATAATATTCCCATCTATTGAATTTTCATTTTGTGGTAAGTATATATTTAGCTCTACAAGACAATAGCTCTCTCCTTTTCTTATTATTTCCTTTGAAAACCTACTTCCACATGCTAAACTTAGAGAATCTATTATAAGAGTTTTTCCTGCACCAGTTTCTCCTGTCAATACATTAAAACCATTATTTAAATCTATACTCAAATCTTCAATTATCCCAATATTTTTAATATGCAATGTTGATATCATAATTCCCTCCATATATAAAGCATTTTGCGAAACTTTGTTTGTATTATACTCTTTTTGTTTTTTTTGTCAATACTTTTATAAAAACTTTTTATTAATTTTTGCATAAATTTATTTTTTTAGAAAAAAATAAATTTGAATATATATTTTGGAGGTATATAACATGGAAATTGAAAAACACTTATTAATAACTGGTTCATCTACAGTATCTTGGAAAGATGCAATAACAAAATCAATTGAAGAAGCCTCAAAATCCATTGATTATTTAAAATCTGTAGAAATTAGTCGTCAATATGCCAAAATATCTGGCAATAAAATAGAAACTTATTTAGTAGATTTAGATATTTCATTTACGATTGATACATCAAGAAAATAAGGAGGTTAATATGGAAGATATAAAAACAAACAAACAATATAGTGATTATGTTGATAAAAAAACACCCAACTCACCTATTTTAAAAAATTGTTTTAATGCATTTTGGGTTGGTGGACTAATTTGTAGTATTGGACAAATAATATTTGATTTTTGTAAATATCAAGGTTTAGATGAAACTGCTAGTTCAACAACAGTTTCAATAATCTTAATTGCAATTTCAGCACTTTTAACAAGCTTAAATATATTTAACAAAATCGGAAAATTTGCTGGTGCAGGTTCATTAGTTCCAATAACTGGTTTCGCAAATTCAATAGTTGCACCTGCGATAGAATATAAATCAGAAGGATATGTAATGGGAGTTGGTGCTAAAATGTTTACAGTTGCTGGTCCAGTATTAGTATTTGGTATATCAACAGCAGTTTTAGTAGGATTAATTTCTAAATTATTTATTGGATAAAAAATGGAAAAGATTTTAAACCTTTTCCATTTTGTAGTGAGATTACTTCGTTTATTAGTACATTTAAATCTTACTACATTTTTTTTCAAATTTCAACATTTTTTTGAAAGGAGTTTTTATTTTGGAAAGATTAGGAAAACAAACTATAAAATTTGATACCCCTGTAACAATTTTAGAAACAGCAAGCATAGTTGGCCCAAAAGAATCAGAAGGTCCTATGGCTTCATATTTTGATCATTGTTTACAAGATGAGTTTTGGGGTGAAAAAACTTGGGAAAAAGCAGAAAGTAAAATAATAAAAGAAACGGTAAATACTTTAATTTCTAAATCTGGAGTTCCGGCAAATCAAATAGATTATTGTTTTGCTGGAGATTTATTGAATCAATGTATTTCATCTAGTTTTGGATTAAGAGAGCTCAGCATTCCATTTTTTGGAGTTTTTGGAGCTTGCTCTACATTTGCTGAAAGCATGTGTCTTGGTAGTGTTTTTGTTTCATCAGGAAGTGCTAAAAATGTCTTATGCGCTACTTCAAGTCACTTCTGTAGTGCTGAAAAACAATTTAGATTTCCTTTAGAGCTAGGAAATCAAAGACCACCTTCTTCTCAGTGGACCGTAACAGGCTCTGGAGCTGCAATTTTATCTAGCACTGGAAATGGACCATATATAACACATATAACCCCCGGAAAAATTGTAGATATGGGAATTACAGATGCCAACAATATGGGGGCAGCCATGGCTCCTGCATTTGTAGACACATTAATAACACATTTTAAAGATACAGGTAGAAATCCAAGTTATTATGATGTGATTATAAGCGGCGATTTAGGTCATATTGGTAAAGATATAGCAATTGACTTAGCACAATCTAAAGGATATAACATAAAAAGTATTTATAATGATTGCGGAGTTTTAATGTTTGATAAGCAAAAACAAGATACTCACTCTGGTGGAAGTGGTTGTGCATGTTTAGGAACAATTTTTTCTGGATATTTTTTCAAGCAACTAAAGGAGAAAAAAATCAAACGATTGCTAATGATTGCAACTGGTGCTCTTATGAATTCTACAAGTACTCAACAAGGAGAAAGCATTCCTGGTATTGCACATGCAGTATCTATTGAAGTTTAAATATGTATTTTCTTAAATTTTAGCAACATATTCATTATTCGAAAAAAGCGATATTTTGTTTAAATCACATATCGCTTTTTTCTATTTTAACTATTATTTAAGCATATTAATTAAGTAGAAATCTGTCCCTTTTTCCCTAATCTGGGAAAAGAGAACCGTCCCCTTTTCCCACTTCATCATTTTCGTTTTCTAAATCCATAATAATATCTATTATTTCATCAAATTTTTCTTCCATTAAATAAAATTTTTCATCTGTACAATTTTCATTTATAAAATCCCAAATTTTATGCTCAATATTATACAATTCTTCACAACTATAATCCTTTTCTTCAATATTTATTCCAACCTCCTTACACAGGTCAACTTGATCTTCATTAAGATAATCTAATAATATCATATAACATATCCTCCAAATACTTATTTTACAATATCAATTTAGCATAAAGTAGTACAGATGTCAAATTGGAACAAAAGCCAATATAATAACGTATGTGTCAACTAAATGTAGGCAATTTTTTTATCTTTTTTCTAATCCTTCAATGTCAATTGCTTCAACACTTTATT